>NZ_JBSFTY010000160.1:0-8924 GCF_053591515.1 Streptomyces sp. NPDC003011 | reverse complement strand
TCATGCAACTCCTGCAGGAGACGGCGTGCCTGCGGGGAGGCGGCCCGCCCGGCCGTCTCCAACACCGCACCAGCAGCCAGCTTGTGGGCGTGGGCAAGGGACGCGGAGTCCGGTTCGGCGAGGCCGACAGTGCCTCGAGGACGGCGGCCTTCGCCTGGGCCTGGTGGACGGTGCAGTCGACGATGTGGGCGAGCCTGTCGGCAACCGCCTCGACAGCACGGAGCCAGCCGTCGTGAACTTGGTCACTGCTGCCGGAGGATGCCTGCGTGTCCAGCTCGATGACTTCGCCATGAACGCCTTCCACGGCGCCGGCCTGGATGGCATCGATGAGGGTGTGTACCTCAGCCGAGCTCGCGCCCGCGGCGGCGAGAAGCTCCGGCACACGATGCTCGGCGTTCGCGGCCGTCTCTCCGTACACGGCGATCAGCGGTAACTTCTGTCGTTCCGGGTTGTCGCTCATGATGTGAATTCCCTTGCTGGGACGGCCGGTTGGCCTGTCTCGTCCGTGCTGCTACCTGACTTCGACGGAGTACGAGGCACCGGAAAACTCCCATCCGTCGGTGCCTTCACCGATGTCCTCGACGATGACGTCGTCGATGAAGTGGTCCTCGAATTCGTCGTCGGTGAGCTCGCCGGCGAGCCAGAGCTCCTCGATCTCGTCCCAGTGGCCCCTGCTGCCGTCGATGCGCAGGGGCGCGGCATCCGGGGTACCGCGTTCGCGTTCGTCCTCGCCGGTCTTGACGACGCCGCTGATCTCGTACTGACCCCGCCTGATGTGGTCAGGGATGGGGTCGGCGGGGACGATGGCTGTGTTCTCGTACGCGGTATGGATGAGGTCGCGGTAGTTGCGGCGGATGTTGTACTCGGAGTCGGACAGCCAGTTGATGAGGGTTTTGGTCGTCACGTGGAGACCAGCGTCCTCCAGGGCCTGCTGCCCGCGGTGGGTCGCGGTGAGCTGGCTGAGCTGGGCGTGCCAGTGCTTGGCTGTGTACGACGACAGCCGGTGGCGAGGGATGACCTGGGAGCGCAGAAGGTCGTTGAGGGCCGCGCCGAGGGAGTCGCCACGGCCTGTGGGGCCGGCCATCAGTCGTCACCTTCGGGGATGATCTCGCCAGACTGGACGAACTTGCGCTTCACTTCGCCGAAGCCGGTTCCGATCCGGTACGTGGACGGCGGCGTGCCGGGCGGAGTCCAGAAGATGGCCTGGTCGACGTTGCGCAACGCGACGAGCGTGTGCCCTTCCTGCACGGCCTTGAACGCGACAGTCCAGTGGCGGACGGATGCTTCCGCGACCATGCTCATGCGCCAGTCCGGCCGCCAGAACGGGGACCGCTGGGAGGGGCGCTTGGGCCACAGCAGTCGCAGCGCGATGGACAGCCGGGTCTTGTACGCCTTGTACGGGTCGCCGCCGACCTGGACGAGCTCGGTGCGTGCCTTGCGGGTGGCCTCATAGAAGGGCTTGAAGAGGGACTCGTTGTACTTCCCGGTCCAGGAGTCGTAGATGGTCGGCATGGCGCCGAGGTGGTTGTCCCGGACGAGTTTCTCCAGTTGCTTGATGTGGGGGGTGGTGACCCACACCCGGCCGTCCTTGTCGGGACGGTCGATGATCCGCCCCAGGGGGTGCGGCATGTCGGTGCGGTTCCACTCCGGGATGTCGATGAGATAGATGCCAGCCCCAGCCTTGTCGTACGCGTCGAGCGGGCCGGTGTGCAGGAGCTTGTTCGGGGCGAGGGGAACGGCCGAACAGGCGGAGGGGAAGCTGCCATTACGGTCGATCATGCACAGCACGCCCTCGCCGAAGGAGTTGGGCACGTCGAGCTGGTCTCGCCGGACGCGCTTGCCGTTCGCCCGGATGTGGGGAACGCGGGTCGCGGTGACGTCGGGGTGGACCCAGCGGGGTTCGCCGTCCATGTGCTCGCTGATCAGCGGCCACGGGCCGCTGTCGCGCTCCTCCTTGCGGATAACGCGGATCGGGTGCATCTTCGAGCGGCCGACCGCGTCCTTGAGGATCTTCAGGGCAGGGAAGACGTGGCCCTCGGGCTCGTCCTCCTCATCCCCCGGCGCCAGGCCATCCTCGTCGCCTTCCTCGTCCTGCGCCACGTCGTCCTGTGCCTGTCCACTGTCAGCCGGGGCCTGGACAGTGGCACCGGCAGCAGCGGACTGGCCGGCGCCGCCGGCGGACTCGGGCCCGCCGTAGGGCCGCAGCGCGACGGCGAGGCGGTGCCCCTCATGCGTGTCCGGCATCTCCGCTACCGCTGCGGCGGCCTGGAGCAGCGCCGGCAGGATCTCCTTCAGTGCCTCCCGGTCGCCGCTGGCAACCGCGGTCCGCCATGCCGCCAGCTCGTGGGTGAGGGCGGCGGGGATCCCTTGGTGTCCGCCAGACGTGTAGGGAAGGGCGGCTTCGGCCAGTTCCAGCGCCGCCGTTCCGCCGGTGGCCGGCGAGGGGCCGGGGCCCGCCGGGCTGTGGGCGCGGTCGAGGGGGGCGGCTCCAGCGTCGAGGAAGCGGGCGTGGAGCAGGTCGGGCTGCAGGTACGCCGAGCCGATCGTGCCGAAGTCGCGCTCCGCGACCGTCACCTGGACCTTGGCAGGGTCCTCGGTCGGCGAGAGCGTCAACGTGACGTCGGCGTCCAGGAGACCCAGGAGCGCGGGATCGTCGCTGTCCACGATGGCGAGAACCGGCACGTGCAGCGTGCGCGCGAGTGTGGCCAGTACCTGGGAGGCATCCGGGAGACGGTCCCCGGACAGCGGCAGGCGGGCGCTGCGGGCGGCCTGCAGGCGGTCCACGACCACGAGGGCCAGGCCATCCATGTGCGGGGCGGTCTCCCTGATGTCCTCGGCGGTCAGGTCACTGCCGTCATCGATCATCAGGAGGTCGCCGGCCTGGACCAGTTGATGGGCGACCTGCTGTTCATGCTCGGTAAGGCGGCCCTGCTTCAGACGCGGGTAGTCGCCGCCGGTCTCGGCGGAGATGATCCGGCGGAAGATGTCGTCCCGGTTCGGTCCGGAGGCCGCGTACAAGACCATGTCGCGGTCGACAAGCGCTGTCTTCCGTGCGGCCGCCAGACCGAGCAGGCTTCCGCCGACGCTCGGACGAGCTGCAACGAGCGTCAGCTTGCCCCGCTGCAGACCGCCTGTTGCGGTGTCCAGGCCTGGCAGCCCGAAGGTGGGGCCGTCGGCAGGGCCGTCGGTGAGTACGGAACCGATGGCGTCGCCGAGCGTGGCGAGCCTGCGGGGCGTGCTGCCGCGGTCCTGGTTGCCCTTGCTGTTCACCGCACCTCCTGCGGTCGCCGCGCCAGGGTGCGCGGCCGTGTCGGATGAGAGGGCATCTGAGGAGGGGTCGGCGGGGAGCAGTACCGCGACCGGCGTGGTGTTCCGCAGGAGCACCTGAGGTTGGCCTTGGGCCGCCAACGTGACGAGGTCACCGATGTCCTTCTGCGCCGTGCTCAGCACGTGGGCTGGGAAGGCATCGGCTTTCCGGGCTGCCGGGAACCGGTCCAGCGGCGCCAGTAGAGCGCGCACCTTGTGCTTGGTGATCACCGTGGTGCGCCCCTCCTCTTCGGCTAGCTTCACCAGCGCGTACAGCTTGTTCCGCGCCGCGGTCGCGTTGATCGCGCTCTCATCCTGTGGCGACTGGCTCACTCACCCTCCCAGGGCACTCAACTAGCCACTACCATAACAGAACCCACCTATTCAACTTAAGAAGTCACTATGCTTTTTGAAATTTTCACTCACTATTGAGGACTTTGCGGTGTGTGGGTTCACGGGCCGAAGTGCCCCGTTATCTGGGCCGCTGGCCTCCGGGCCCGGCATGACTGGTCCCCCCTGTGGAACGGATGACCTGGGGGGTGGTGTCAGTGCGCCGTGAGGCGCTGCAATTCGTGCGGAGGTGAGAGACCGTCGCCGTCGTCCCTGTCGCAGCAGGGTGATGAAGCTGGGGGCAGCCTGATCCGTGGAGGTGCCGGTGAGGGTGAGAGCGGCCCCGACAAAGCCGGGACGGGCCAGAACTGCCAGATGGCCTGGGTCCGGCGAGCGTGATGGAGAGGAGTACGAGAGGAACCAGCGTCTACGTCTCACACCCCCCGCCGGCTCAAGCCTGTGCAGATATGGGCCGGGTGCGGTGCGTCTTCGAACCGGGTGAATCGCTCCGGGATCGGTGGAGACTCTATGCGTTGACTCCAGCTGCCGGTTGGGGCTGGTGTTGAGCGTAGTAGTTGGTCTCGTGCTCGTGGGGTGGGATGTCTCCGATCGAGGTGTGGAGACGCTGGTTGTTGAACCAGTCGACCCATTCCGCGGTGGCGAGTTCGACGTCGGCGAGGCCGTGCCAGGGCTTGCGAGACTTGATCAGCTCCGTCTGTAGAGGCCGATCTGGGATTCCATGAGCGCGTTGTCCAGGGCGTCACCAACGGTGCCGGTCGAGGCGTCGATGCCGGCCTCGATGAGGTGCGCGGTGAACGCGAAAGACGTGTATTGACTACCCGCGTCCGAATGATGAACCAGCCCTGGCCTCGCGGGAGTTCCGGCACGGTCGCGGCGCCACAACGCCATGTCGAGGGCGTCGAGGACGGGTTTGGCCCGCTTGCTGGTGGCGGCGGACCAGCCGATGATCGCGCGGGAGAACACGTCCACGACGAACGCGACGTAGACGATCCCCGACCAGGTGGCCACGTAAGTGAAGTCAGCCACCCACCGCTCGTTCGAGTGTGACGCGGTGAAGTCGCGCCTGAGCAGGTCACCAGCTCTCTCCCGGCCGTCGTCCCGGA
This sequence comes from Streptomyces sp. NPDC003011, assembly GCF_053591515.1. Taxonomy (NCBI): domain Bacteria; kingdom Bacillati; phylum Actinomycetota; class Actinomycetes; order Kitasatosporales; family Streptomycetaceae; genus Streptomyces; species Streptomyces sp. NPDC003011. The sequence continues at coordinate 4,164 of NZ_JBSFTY010000160.1, read as the reverse complement.
TGGTGGTGCGGATCTTCTTCCCGCGTCGGGCGCCCTGGAGGCCGAGGTCGCACATCAGCCGGGCGACGGTGCAGCGGGCCACTGGTATGCACTCGCGGTGCAGCTGACGCCAGACTTTTCGGACCCCGTAGACGCTGAAATTGTCCGCGTGGATGAGGCTGATGTGCGCCTTCAGCTCAGCGTCGCGGACTGTCCGGGTGCTGGGGGTGCGGTTCTTTGCCGCGTAGTAGGTGCTGTTGCGATCTTCAGTCCGTGGCTGGTCAGGACTCGGCAGATTGGCTCGACTCCGAACACCTTGCGGTGCGCGTCGATGAACGCTACGAGCGCTTCGACGGCCGGTCGAGCTCGGCCGCGAAGAAAGCCGACGCCGCCTTGAGGATCTCGTTGGCCCGTCGCAGCTCGGCGTTCTCGGCCTTGAGCCGCTTGATCTCTGCGGCCTGTTCGGAGGTGACGCCGGGCCGCTGGCCGGCGTCCACCTCGGCCTTGCGAACCCAGGTCCGCACCGTCTCTGCGGCACCGATGCCCAGCTTGGTTACGACCGCCTTCATTGCGGACCACTCGGTCGGGTAGTTCGGGCGGACCTCCGCGACCATGCGTACCGCACGCTCACGGAGTTCAGCAGGGTAGGGGGACGGACGTGCCATGACTCGATCCTCTCAGGGAATCGAGCCTCCATCAGACCCGGAGCGGTTCAGGGTTCGGCTCGCTGGACTCCGACCGCCTGGACGCCACCCTTCCTGTCCTTAGCAGCAGTGTGATCCGGGACAAGACCCTCACGGTCATCAGCCACCTGTATTCAGTGGCCGACGCCGTCGATGACGTGCTGTTCGTCGAAAAGACCGCCCAGGGCTCCACGGCCACCTGGCTCACGGAGCAAGAACGCGCCGCAGTCATCCGCGACGGGATCCGGCGCCTGCTGGAACACACCTGAGCAGCACCGGGCCGGCCCACAAGGGCGCCAAGGAGCCCATCCGCCCCCGGGCAGCCTCTTTGGACACCGGTGGCTCTCCTTCCCTTCCTGTGCCCGGCCGATCCCGCACTTCCTCCCGGCGCATCAGGGCGCCCCTGGAAGCCTGCGGCCGGCACTGACAAGCATTCAGCTCAGCGCCGGCCGCGGTCATCCGCCCGATGGCGCCGTAGCAGGACCGGCCGACGCCGGGCCGTCTTTGATGTCCCGGCGTAAGAGTGCTCCTTGGAGCAGCCGGGCCATCGAGGAGCACGCCCCCTTTCCCAGCGAAGTTGCTGACGCTCGCACCCGGCGCGGGCTTACGGCTCCGCCGTGCCCGCCTCCCCTGGCATGACGCCGCGTCACGGCCCTGACGACGGCCGGGGGATGCCCGTGCCGTCCCCCCTCTGGCACCACCAACGCCCCGGGTAGGAACGGCACTTCTGACCCTTTCCACGACTCGTATCCATGTAAGGAGCAGACCGCATGAGTGACTCTTCTGCCGACACACGGGGTGCCGGCAAACCGGTGTTCACCGCCCGCTCGGGGCGGCCGGCCGCGCTGCCGCGCTGCCGCGCTTGCTGTCGCTGGACCAGAGCGGCGAGCTGACCAGCGCACACGTGAAGCTGGTCGCCACGGCCGTGGGCCGCTCGGAGCGGGCGGTGTGGCGGTGGATCGCCCAGGCGCGCGCCACCGGCCACGTCGATGCGGCGTCCCGCACACGGTTCAGCGTCACCCCGGAGCTGCGGCGGCTGCTGGTGCTGTGGGGAGGCAACGCCTCCGCCGTGCACCGTGAGCTGCAGCAGCGGGCCCTGGATGATCCCCGGCTGCCTGCGGCCCCCTCGCTGTCGACGATCCACCGGGCGCTGCGCCGGGACCTGACGCCTGGGGCGGGCCGGGCTCGCCAAGGGGGAGGCCGCCCGGCGGGCCTTCGACGTGTTCGGGCAGCGCCCTCCCACGCACCGCAACGCCGCCTGGGAAGGCGACCACAAGTGTGTGCCCGTGCGGGTATTGCTCGAGGACCAGCTCGTGCAGCCCTGGGTGACCTGGTTCATCGACTGCCACACCAAAGTCATCACGGGGGTGGCCGTAACACCCCACGCACCCAGCGCGGATGCGGTGCTGGCGGCCCTGCGGATGACCCTGGACCGTGCCGAGCCCTTCGGCCCGGCCGGCGGCCTGCCCGGCCTGATCCGGGTGGACCGCGGCAAAGACTTCCTGTGTGCCACCGTGGCCTCGGCCCTGGGCGCCTTCGCCGTGCCCGTCGTCGATCTCCCGGCCTACAGCCCGCACCTGAAAGGCACCATCGAGGCGCTCAACGGCGCGGTCGAGGACATGCTGTTCGTCTCCATGTCGCGCTACGTGCACCGGCAGACGCTCACTGGCGGGCACACCGCGGATCCGGACGAGCCCGCACTCTCGTTCGAGGCGTTCGTGGAGCTGCTGCTGAAGTGGGTGCACTGGTGGAACACCGAGCACCAGCCCAGGGCACTGGGCGGCCGCACCCCGATGCAGGCGTGGTCGTGCGACCCCACTCCCCTGCACGACGTTCCCGCTGGACAGCTGGCCCATTTCGGGCTCGAGGACGACGGACGCACCCGCACCATCACCACGCAGGGCGTGCGGTGGCGCAACCGCCACTACATCGCCCCCTGGATGGTCGGCCAGGCCGGCGTCCGTGTCGCGGTGCGCCACCTGCCCCACCACGACATGACCATCGAGGTCTTCGGCCTGGACGGTGCGTACCTGGGCAGCGCCGTTTTGGCCGAGGCGGCCAGCGAGGAGCAGGTCAGCAAGGTCCGCACAGCCCGCACCGCCAAGGCGCGGCGGCTTCGCGCGGACATGAAGGCCGCGGCACGGCTGCGCCGCGAGCGCTTCGAGGCCGTCACCACCGCCGTCCCGCCCGAGCGTCTGGGTGCGCTGACCGAGGCGGAGGCCGAGGCAGAACTTGCCGAATCGGACGCCACGGACCTGCGGCGGGCCGATCCCGGCTACATCCCGCACCAGCCCGTCCCGGACGGCTGGGCGCGCCCGATCCCACCGGCCGCGCGCGGGCCGGACGACGACACCCCTGAGGAGAACGTGTGAGCGGCGACATGGACTACGGCAGGCTGCCCGCAGAGGACGACGACCACTTCCACCGCCTCGATGCGCACCTGGTGGCCACCAACTCGCTCATGACGACACTGGACGACGTCCAGGCGACGATCGACGCCAAGGCCATGATGGTCGCCTACGGAGCGGCCGGATACGGCAAGACGATGTCGGTGAACTCGGCGCTGCGCAACATCGCCCCCGACAACACCTACCGCCTGGAGCTGCGCTCGGGGCCAACCCCCCCGGCGCCATCCGCCACGGAGTGTTCCACGCCCTGGGGCTGCCCGGGGAACCGCCGACCCGGCCGATCGAATTCGACACCCTCCTGAAGGAGACGCTGTCGCAGACGTTCCGCGTGCTGGTGTGCGACGAGGCCCAGTGGATGGGCCGCAGCTCGTTCGAGTACTGGCGCCACCTGTGGGACGACCGCAACACCGACATCGCGGTGATCTTCGCCTGCGGCGACAACTGCTACAAGGTCCTCAAGCGTGAACCGATGCTGGCCTCGCGGATCTTCATCTGGCAGAAGTTCACACGCATGCCCGAGGACGAGGTCGTCGGCACCCTGCCGGCGTTCCACTCCCTGTGGGCCAAGGTTGCCCCGCAGATGATCCGCAACATCGACCGGGCCGCGGCCCACGGCAACTTCCGCAACTGGATCACCATCACCAAGCACATGCTCAACGGCATGAAGACGAAAGGCCTGACCGAAGTCAGCCAGGACCTCGTCAACTGGGTGTACAGCAAGCTGGGCGGCATGTAGCAGCGGCCGCGGTGCGCGGCGGTCCGGGAAGCGCGGGCCGCCGCCGACGACTTCGCGCGCCGCGCAGACCGGTCCTGGCGTCTCCGCATCCGGGGCAGTCTGTGCGGGGTGTGGCCGGAAGGGAGGCGGTGGCAGTGGTCTACGGCGACGTGACGATCGTGGTGGACGAGCGGGACGACCTGTTCTACACCCGGGCGGCGCTGCAGGCCCACCGGCCCGGGGAAGGCCGCATCACCGTGCAGCCGACGCCGGCCAGCGCTAGCTGTATTGACCCGTGAGGTTGGGGACGCGGCTGGCGGGTGGTTGGCCGTTCAGCGCGGTGTGTCCGCGGTGGTGATTGTAGGTGTGCAGCCACCTG
>NZ_JBSFTY010000159.1:0-9521 GCF_053591515.1 Streptomyces sp. NPDC003011 | reverse complement strand
AAACATCAACGAACCGGCGTTTTTCTTGTGGGGTGTCATACTTTAGGGGGGCGGGGCGGGGGGGGGCCCCCCCCCCCCGCGCGACGCCGGCCGGTTCAGCAGTCAGCCGGGAAGAAGAATCCCAGCAGAGGAATGCCCAGCAGGGTCAGTCCCAGACTGTCTTGGCCGGTGCACTCTTTGGTGTCCGAGGTGTCGGAGGTGTCCGAGGTACCGAAGATGTCCGAGTGGGGTGCGCGTGAGCGCTGGTTCGCTTCGTCGGCGACAGCGGAGCCGCCGAGAACCGCGACGCTGAGGGCGAGGCTGCACAGCACCGTGACGGTGCGCTTCATGGGTGTCATAGGAACAAACTAGGCACATACGCGACATTTATACGCATTTCAGACAGGCCAGCCGAGTGATTCCCCACGCCACGATCAGCAGCGACCAGTGGACCTGGGTCTGCCGAACCGCCCTGCCCTGCCCTGCCCTGCCCTGCCCTGGCGATCGGACGACTGCGCAGCCTCTTCCGTACCCTGGCGGCATGCGCATGCGTCCCACTTTGAGCTGGACCCCAGCCGAGGACCTGCCGCCGGGCACCACGGATCTGGAGCCGGTCGCCAACGCGCTGAGCAGCGGTGGTGTGCTGGTGCTCAGCGGGGCGGGTCTCTCCACGGAGTCGGGCATCCCCGACTACCGGGGCGAGGGCGGGAGTCTGAGCCGGCACACCCCGATGACCTACCAGGACTTCACCGCCAGCGCCCAGGCCCGGCGCCGGTACTGGGCGCGCAGCCACCTCGGCTGGCGCACCTTCGGCCGCGCCCGGCCCAACGCCGGACACCGGGCCGTGGCCGCGTTCGCGCGGCACGGCCTGCTCTCCGGTGTCATCACCCAGAACGTCGACGGCCTGCACCAGGCCGCGTGCAGCGAGGGGGTCGTAGAACTCCACGGAAGCCTTGCGCGGGTCATCTGCCTTTCCTGCGGCGCCTCCAGCCCGCGCCGCGAACTTGCCCGGCGGCTCCAGGAGGCCAATGCGGGCTTCGATCCGGTGGCCGCCGCGATCAACCCGGACGGCGACGCGGACCTCACCGACGACCAGGTCGCGGACTTCCGCGTGCTGCCCTGCACGGTCTGCGGCGGCACCCTCAAACCGGACGTGGTGTTCTTCGGCGAAACCGTTCCACCGGCGCGGGTCGAGCACTGCCGCACACTGGTCCGTGAGGCGGACTCGCTGCTGGTCCTGGGCTCCTCGCTGACGGTGATGTCGGGGCTCCGGTTCGTCCGCCAGGCAGCCCAGGCCGGGAAGCCGGTACTGATCGTCAACCGGGACCCGACCCGCGGCGACCAGCACGCCGTCACCCGGGTCGCACTCCCGCTGGGAACGGCCCTCACCACCGTGGCCGGCCGGCTGGGCATTTCCGTCGACGGCGAGGTGACGGCCCAGCCAGGACAGTGACGCCTCGGCCGCGGCGGTGACGAGCCGGTCAGCAAAGTCATCGAGTCGGCCTCAACAGGTGTATTCCAGTGCCTCGAAGGTCCGGCTGAGGAGCGGCCCGTACTCAAACCCTGACGGGCCGCGGCCAGTTGAAGCGGTGGCTGCCCCGGCCGGTGACACCTCCTCACCGCGGTCAGAGCGGTCAGAGCGGTCAGAGCGGTCAGAAGGGCAGGCGGCCACGGGTGCGACGACCGGCCGAGCCGCTGCGGCCCACGGCGCGGGAACTGGTGTGGAAGGGCTTGCTGAAGAGCCTGCCCAGGACACCGGGCGCCTTCCCGCCGGCTCGCGCGCCGGCGCCGAGCGAACGCTGCGTGCCGCGCTCCGGATGTCGGGACAGACGGGGGACGAAGAAGGCCAGTACGGCCAGGACCACACACACGGCGACGATGGCGGCGATAATCACGAGTCGGCTCCCTTGATTGGCTGGGGAGACACAGGTGCCCCGTCACCTCACTTCTATGTGACGGGACCCCGGGTCCTGCCGGTCGGCGCCGCGCGGTTGTGGGCACTTCGGCCGGTGGCCCTGAGGTGGATCGACGGAAGCGTCAGAGGAAGCGGCGGATCGGGAAGACGGCCGCCTCCCCCAGTCGCCGCATGACGGAGCGGCGTGTCCAGCGGCCCTTCTCGATCCGCTCGCTGGCCCGCAGGTCGTCATCGAAGTGCTGGTCGAGGGTGGCGGTGAAGTCCTCGTCCAGGACGGCGAGCATGACTTCCTCGTCGTGGTCGAGAGAGCGGCGGTTGAAGTTGGTGGAGCCGGTCAGGGCGGCGATCCGGTCGACGGTGATGATCTTGGCGTGCATCATCGTCGGCCGGTACTCGAAGATGCGCACCCCGCAGTCGAGCAGGTCTTCGTAGAAGTGCTGGCCGGCCAGCTGGCAGACGCGCTTGTCGGTGTGGGGGCCGGGCAGCAGGATCTCCACCTCGACGCCGCGTCGGGCCGCAGCGCACAGCAGGTCGATGAAGTAGGCGTCCGGGGCGAAGTAGGCGGTGGCGAGCCGGAAGCGGACCTGAGCGGATTCGATCATGACCCGCAGCAGGGTCTGCATGTCCTGCCAGCCGAAGCTGGCCGAGCCGCGGACGACCTGGATCACGGCGCCGCCCTGCGGCGTGTGCTCGGTGAAGCGGTCGCGCGCGTCGAAGAGGGTGTCGTGGCACTCGGCCCAGTTCTGTGCGAAGGCGGCGGCGATGCCGTCCACCGCGGGCCCGGACACCTGGACATGGGTGTCGCGCCATTCACTCTCGTTGCGGGCGTCTCCGCACCATTCCTCGGCTATGCCCACCCCGCCGGTGAACGCCGTCTCCTCGTCCACGACGAGCACTTTGCGATGGCAGCGGTGGTTCTGCTTGAACGGGGTGAGGTACAAGGGCTTGCGGAACCACGCCACCTCGACCCCGGACCGGGCCATCACGTCCAGCAGGTCGCGTTCGATCAGCCGGCTGCCGAAGCCGTCCAGCAGCAGCCGTACGCGCACACCGGCGCGAGCCCGCTCCGCCAGCGCCGTGGCGAACTCGCGGGCGATCTCGCCGCGCCAGTACACGAACGTCATCATGTCCACGGTGTGCTGCGCGCCGCGGATGCTCTCCAGCATGGCCGGGAAGATCTCGTCCCCGTTGCGCAGCGCCACAAGGGCGTTGCCTTCCGTGGCGGCGATGCCGATCAGACGCTCCAGGCGACGCCGCATCCGCTGTTTGTGCTCCTCGACAGGCAGGGACAGCGCGGCGGTCGCCGGGAGCCCTTCCGCCTCGCTTCGTGTGCTCGTCACGGCTCCCCCGTCCAGTCGAAGATGGCCGCTCCGTGCGTCGGGCGGCGCCGAGGCGACTGTACACACGAACCGATCGCGGTGATGAGCGGGCCCTTGCCGCGCCACGGCTGCGCGTTCGGCGGCCCATACGTCCATGCCGCCATGCCGCCATGCCGGCATGCCGGTCGGCCAGGAGAACCCAGTCCGCGACGTCACCCGAACCCGGTCCGTCCCACTGACCCGCTTCCGTCGCCTTCCCGGCACGGGACACGGCATCGGCGACCGGATCGGTGCAGAGGGCCCCCTCCCAGGCACAACCCTCGATCCGCGGCGGCCCTTCGAGGGCGACGACGCCGTCATGGACGCCGGGCCGGGTACTTCACCTCCGGTTGCCGAGCCGGAGTCTCAGGTGCGGGCCAGAGTGTGGTCGAGGAGGTGGAGCAGGCGGTCCCAGTGGCGCTGCAGGGCGGAGGAGTTGAAGGCGTCGGTGTCGGCCATGGTGAAGCCGTGGACGGTGCCGGGATAGATCTCGGAGATGTGGTCGACACCCGCGGCATCCAGCGCCTGGTCGAGCTCGCCGAGGGTCTCGGGCGTCATGTCGGTCTCGGCGTGGCCGAAGTAGACCTGGCCGGTGAGGCGGTGCAGGCTGTCGGGCCCGTCGGCGCCCACGGGGCCGTGGAATGCGGCGACGGCGGCCACCTGGCCGGGGTGGGCCGCGGCGGTGCGTACCGCCAGGAGGCCGCCTATGCAGTAGCCGGTCACCGCGACCGGTCCGGCGTCGGCCTCGGGCCGGCTGGTGAGGAACCTGAGGTAGGCGTCGGCGTCGCGCAGGACACGTGCGGTGGTGTGCGCCTCGATCAAGGGCATCAGCTGGGCCATGACCGCGGGCCGGGCCTCTTCCCCGATGTGCTCGGGGAGTTCGATCACCGGTGCCGGGCCGTGCCGGTAGAACAGGTTGGGGACGAGCACGTAATAGCCGTGCCCTGCCAGTTCGCGGGCCATCTCCCGCAGCACGGGCCGGATACCGAAGCCGTCCGCGTACATCAGCACCCCTGGGTGCCGCTCACCGTGGTCGGGGAAGGCGGCGAAAGCGTCGGCCTGGCCGTCCATGGTGGGGATCTGCAGCGTCCTGACGGGCAAGGGCTTCCTTCCGGTTCACTGGAAAACGTTCGTGGCACTAACGTTTTCGCACGAGTGAACGTACATCGTTAGTCGCACTAACGCAACGGCTAGGATGGTCCCCATGAGCAGAGCCGAAGCCGCAGACGTGCCCGACGACGGCGTGCTCAAGACGCCCGGCAGGCTGCGGCAGCGGGCGAGCCGGTTGTTGTCGCAGCTGACCATGCGGTCGGACCGGCTGATCACCGAGGGGCTGGCCCGAGCCGACGCCCGCAAGTGGCACTACGCCGTGCTCGCCTCACTGCAGGAGTACGGGCCGGCCAGCCAGGCGGAGCTGAGCAGGCGCTCCGGCATCTACCGCAGTGACATGGTCGGCGTGCTCAACGAACTGGCCCGGCGTGACCTTGTCGAGCGGACGCCGGATCCTGACGACCGGCGCCGCAACGTCATCACCGTCTCCGCCCAGGGCCGCCGTCATCTGCGCCGCCTCGACAAGGTCCTGGACGCCCTCCACGACGAACTGCTCGCGCCGCTGAGCCCGGCCGAACGCGACCAGTTCGTGCAGCTGCTCACCCGCTTGCTGGACCACCACACCCGAGCCTCCTGACCCGAGGGAACCTTGGCCCCGAGGCACCGCTTCACTGCTCATGGAGGCACCGGCGTCTTCGTCGGCAGCGCCGTCGCCCCGACCCGCACCGGGGGCCGGTTCAGTGGCGGAAGGCGTCCACCGGTTCGATGCGGGCGGCACGCAGAGCGGGGTAGGCACCCGCGACGAGGCCGGTCACCGTTCCGATCAGCGGGGCGAGGAAGGCGACCGTCGTCGGGAGAATGGGGGTCCACTGCTGGAAGAGGGCGACAGCCACGACGGCGACGACGCCGGTTGCGGCGCCGATGAGTCCGCCCACGCTTCCGATCAGAGCGCTTTCGGTGAGGAACTGCGCCGTCACATGACGGCGGCGCGCGCCCAGGGCCCGGCGCAGCCCTATCTCTCCCGTCCGTTCCAGGACCGCGATCAGCGTGGTGTTGGCGATGCCGACCGTCCCGATCGCCAGGCTGACTCCCGCGAGCAGCAGGAACAGACTGTTCAGGTCGGTGGTGACATGGTTTTTCAGGGAGCGGGGGTCGGGCGGTGCGACGGCGTGCAGGGTGTCGGGCCGATCGGGGCGCAGGGCGAGAGGGAGCTGCGCGGCCACGTCGGCGGCGGCACCCAGCTCGGTGTCGACGATCATCTGCGTCGGCTCGTCCTGCTTGCCGGGCGGCCCCCACAGACGCTGTGCGGTTCCGGACGGGACGATGACCGCGGCGAGAACCTCCGACTTGCGTTCCACCTCGCTGACGATGCCGATGACCGTGACCGGTGTTCCGCCCAGGAAGACGACCGGCTGACGGTCGAGCCGGGTGATGCCGAGGCGCCGTGCGGCACCCGCGCCGATGACCGCGACCGGCTCGGCCCGGCGGTCCAGGGCGAGGTCGTAGAGCCGCCCGCTGTGCAGGGTCGGGCGGAGGGCGGGCAGGGCTCCGGCGGAGGCCGCGATGACGGGCAGCTGCTCCGAGGGCGCGCCGGGCAGGGGGACCCCGGTGACGCCACCGACGCGTTCGGAGGCGAGTGCGGAGTACGTACCCGCGCTCCGTACGCCGTTGATCTGCGCGGCCCGTGCGTCGGCGTCGCCGGGGAACAGGGAGCCGGCGGAGGTGATGTCCTCGGCCCGGCCGACGTCCGACTGGCGGACCGTCACCTCGGTGGCGGTCAGTGCGTTGAAGCGTTCGGAGATCTGGCCGGTGGCGCTGGCGGTCATCCCCAGCACGGCCACGACCGTGCCCACGCCGAGGACGACGCCGAGCATCGTCAGCATCGTGCGGACGGGCCGTTGCAGTACGCCGGCCAGCGCCTCGCTCAGCAGGTCCGCGAAGGGCAGGGTCGAGGTGGGCACGGTCGTGGCCCGGTCGGAGTCCGGGATGTGTCGGGGTGTCATGGGCTCGTGATCCGTACGGTGCGGTCTTCGGTGAGGACCCCGTCCCGCATGCGTACGACACGTTCCGCGCCGTCGGCCACCGAGGTGTCGTGCGTGATCATGACGATCGTGACGCCTTCCTGGTGCAGTGCCGCGACGAGGTCGAGCACGGTGCGGGCGGTGCGGGAGTCGAGATTGCCCGTGGGTTCGTCGCAGAGCAGGAGGGAGGGCTGGACGGCGAGAGCACGGGCGATGGCCACGCGCTGCCGCTCGCCTCCCGAGAGCGTGGTGGGTTCGGCGTGCAGTCGGTGGCCCAGGCCCACGCGTTCGAGGGCCTGGGCCGCCAGAGCCGGCCGCCGGCGGCGCGGGATGCCCGAGTACAGCAGGCCCAGGGCGACGTTCTCGGCAGCCGTGCGGTGCGGCAGCAGGTGAAATGCCTGGAAGACGAAGCCGATCCGGCGGGCCCGCAACGCGGTGCGTTCGGCGTCGGGAAGGCCGGTCGTGTCGATGCCGTCGAGCGCGTAGCGGCCGCCGGTGGGCCGGTCGAGCAGCCCGATGACATGGAGCAGCGACGACTTGCCGGAGCCGGAGGCGCCGACGACGGCGACGTACTCTCCCCCGCGGACCGTCAGGTCGCAGGACCGGACCGCCGCCACCGGCGGCACGGAGGGGTAGGTGAGCTCCACACCGGTCAGCTCGACGACGGGCGGGCGGCCGCGGGGCGGGACGAGCGTCGGGGGCGGCGGTGAGGTCATCGGCCGGCCCCTCCCGACGGTGAGGTGTCGCCGCCCTCGGCGGCGGGTTCGAGTACGTCGTCCTCGGGCTGAGAGATCACGACGCGTTCACCGGCACGCAGGGCGGCGTCCCGCTCGGGGGTGACGGCGACGACGCCGTTCGCGGACATACCCGCGGTGACGGGAACCTGGCGCTGCTCGCCGGAGGGCAGCATCCGTACGACGTTGGTGGTGCCGTCGGGCGCGGCGAAGAGGGCCGCGACCGGGACCACCAGTACCTTGCCGGAGCTCGCCGCGGTCTCGATCCTCAACTGGACGTTGCTTCCGGCGAGGCCGGCGTCGAGCGTCCCGGTCGGGGTGACGGTCAGCGGATGGCTGTTCGCCCCCGTGTCCTTGTCCTGGACGAGCGGCCCCACCGAGGCGACGGTGCCCTTGGCGGAGACGCCGGTGGTCTCGGAGAGGATGTGCACCGTCTGCCCTTTGCGTACGAGGTCGCGGCGGCCGGGGTTGAGGCTGCCCCTGATCTCCAGCCGTCCCGAGGACAGGGTCACCAGGGGAGCCTTGACCGGCGCTCCGAGCGTCGCCTGGGTGGCTGCGACCCGGGCAGGGAAAGCCGGCAGGAACACGAATTCACTGGTGGGGAGCATCGGGCCGGACCGGGCACGGACCGCGCCGAGGTCACTGCGGGCTCGCTCCAGCCTCTCCTCGGCGCGCTGCGTGCTCGTCGTCCGCGGCCCGCCGTCCGGGGGGCCGTCGCCGCGGGCAGCGTCCAGCGCGTCCTCCGCTTCGGCCACCCGGTCCTCGGCCGCGGACAGCGTCTGTTCTTCGCCGGTGGTGGGCACGTCGTACCCGATGGCCTCGTACAGGGCCCGCAGGGCGGTCTTGGTGCCCGCGCCGAAGGTGCCGTCACTCTCGCCCGGATCGTGGCCCAGTTCCTTCAGGGCGGCCTGTAGTTGCGCCACGTCCTGCCCCTTGGCGCCGGGCCTCAGGTCGCGGTAGGCGGGTTTGCTGCCCGGCAGCGCGAAGAGCGGGCGGCCGGACACCTCCAGGATCACCTCGCCGGGGCGGATCTCCTGCCCTTGCTCGGCCTTGACGGCGGTGACGACGGTCTGGGCCTCCTTGGACGACGGGGTGACCTCGACCGTGCGGGAGGAGGCGACGTCACCGCGCAGGACGACGGTGGAGGTCAGGACGCGCCGCTCGACGGTGGAGGTCAGGGTCGTGCGTCCGGGGCCTGAGGCGTCCGCCGCCACCTGCTGTGGTGAGCGGATGGCGGAGCCCGCGACGAAGCCGGTGGCGATCAGGGTTGCCGCGGCGACCGTACTGCCGGCCAGCGTCCGGCGCCTGCTGCGCAGCGTGTTCTTCGGCACGCTCTTCGTTCCTTCCGGCGTGTCCGGTGTCATCGGCCCAGCAGTCGGGCGACACGAGCCATGACCGCTTCCTTGCCGCGGGCGTACTCGGCCAGCTGCTGGCTCTGCTCGTCGACAACCCGTTCCTGGTAGGCCCGCTCGACCGCTGCCATGGTTTCGGCGACACGGGCCGTGCGACCGCACCTGACTTCCGCGACCGCCACCGCCTTCTCGAGGGTGGAGGCGCTGTCCGTGGCCTCCCACCGCGGATCCGCCCACGCGTCCTTCGGTTTCTCGTAGTCGAACCCGGCCCGCTTCATGCAGGCGCTCCACTTCGCGAGGACCCCGACCACCCGCGGATCCTCGGTGATCTTGCCCTGCAGATTGATGGCCAGGGCGTTGGGATAGTTCTCGTTCCACTCGGGGTCGCTGCCCTGACGCAGAGTGCGGCGGGCCTCCGCCACGCAGCCCCCGTCCGGCACCTTCTTTCCGCCGAGACTCCGGCTGCCCTGGCCGGTGAGTACCGAACGCAGCTGTGGCGACAGCCGGGAGGCGAACTCCTGACCAGCGCCGGCGCCGGCGTCGGCGCCTTCGCCGGAGCCCTCGCTCTCAGGCGTGTCTCGGGCGTCCGCCTGGGCGTCCCCCGCGAGGGCGGCGTGGTAACCGTGCCGACGAGCGGCGTCCTCGTCGTAACGGATGTACGCGTCGGCACCGTAGTGGAAGGTGTCCGGAACATCGAGATCGACCGGTGGTGGTTCCCACTGCAGTCCGAATCGCTGTGCACACTGGATGCGCAACCGCTGTTCCGCCGCGAACATCAACTGTGACTGATGCTGCGTCATGATGTAGGAGTTCAGGGGTTGTTCGATGTTTCCGGGGTTCTTGATCGGGGTCACTTCGATCGGTGGCGGCCCGGCGGACGCCTCGGTGTCCGCGTCCGCGGCCGAACAGCCGACGACGGCCAGCAGCGGAATCAGACCGCACACCAGCCAGGTGGCACGACGTCGTGCCGAGCGCCCTGTGTCGCCCATGGCCTGGTTCTCCTTCAGATGGGACGTCCGGTCGGGGGCGGCGGGCGGCGAGCCGTTCGACCGACCCCGTCTACTGGGACGACCTGGTGAAGAACCTCGGCCTCCAGGCCCTGTACGCGGTCG
>NZ_JBSFTY010000158.1:0-10074 GCF_053591515.1 Streptomyces sp. NPDC003011 | reverse complement strand
AACACCCCAAACCCAGTCAACCCCACCCCCATCCCCGGCCACTGCGCCCCCTGACCGGTAAACAACAACCCCACACCACCCACAGAAGCAGCAGGAACCACAGAGCTGTCAGCGATCCGCGTGAGCTCTCCCGCCAACTCCCCTATGTCCGAGCCGACGACCACGGCCCGGTAGTCCCCCACCGCACGCGACAACAGCGACACACCCACATCCACCGCCGACACACCCCCGCCGGCCTGCCCGACCCACTCCCCCAACCGGGCCGCCTGCGCCCGCAACCCCTCCGCACTCCGCCCCGACACCACCCACGGCACCACCGGCAGAACACCCGCCACCGGCTCCACAACTGCCGGGGTGTCAGGCGCGGCCTCCAAAATCACATGCGCGTTCGTCCCACTGATCCCGAACGAGGACACCGCCGCCCGACGCGGCTCACCCGACTGGGGCCAGGACCGAGCCTCCGTCAGCAGCGAGACCGCTCCGGCGTTCCAGTCGACATGGCTGGTGGGCCGGTCGACATGCAAGGTTCGGGGCAGTCGGCCGTGTCGCATGGCCTCGATCATCTTGATGACACCGGCGACACCCGCCGCCGCCTGCGTGTGGCCGAGGTTGGACTTCACCGACCCCAGCCACAACGGCCGTTCCGGCGTGCGCTCACGCCCGTATGTCGCCAGCAGGGCCTGTGCCTCGATCGGGTCGCCCAGCGTGGTGCCCGTGCCGTGGCCTTCGACCACGTCGACCTGGCCGGCGTCCAGCCGGGCGTTGGCCAGCGCCTGCCGGATGACCCGCTGCTGCGAGGGACCGTTCGGAGCGGTCAGACCGTTGGACGCACCATCCTGGTTGACCGCCGACCCGCGCAGCACCGCCAGCACCTCATGACCCTGCCGCCGCGCCTGCGACAGCCGCTCCAACAGCACCAGACCGACACCCTCACTCCAGCCCGTGCCGTCCGCCGCCTCCGCGAACGCCTTGCACCGACCATCCGGCGACAGACCCCGCTGCCGCGAGAACTCCAGGAACATTCCGGGTGATCCCATGACGGTGACGCCGCCGGCGACGGCCAGGGTGCAGTCGCCGTTGCGTATCGCCTGGGCGGCCAGATGCAGGGCGACCAGCGACGACGAACACGCCGTGTCGATCGTCACCGCGGGCCCCTCCAGGCCGAAGGCGTACGCCACGCGTCCGGACATCACGCTCACCGTGCTGCCGGTGAGCAGGTGTCCTCCGTGGCCGTCGTGACCGTCGGCGAGCCGTGGGCCGTACTCCTGGGCGGTCGCGCCGATGTAGACGCCGGTGGGGGAACCGCGCAGAGCGTCCGGATTGACCCCCGCCCGCTCGAACACCTCCCACGACACCTCCAGCACCAACCGCTGCTGCGGATCCATCGCCAACGCCTCACGCGGCGAGATACCGAAGAACTCCGCATCAAAATCACCCGCGCCAGACAAGAACCCGCCATGACGCGCATACGACTTGCCCGACCGCCCCGGATCACCGTCGAACAGATCTTCCGGCCAACCACGATCCACCGGGAACTCCGAAATCCCCTCACCCCCCGACCACACCAGATCCCACAACCCCTCCGGAGACACCACACCCCCCGGATAACGGCACCCCATCCCCACCACCACGACCGGATCATCCCCATCCGTGACGGCCACGGAGGCGGAGGTCCGGGTGTGGTCGTCGGTGCCGGAGAAGCAGGTGTGGAGGTGGGTGGCGAGTCGTTCGGGGGTGGGGTGGTCGAAGAGGAGGGAGCTGGGCAGGTCGAGTCCGGTGGCGTCGGCCAGGCGGTCCCTGAGGGCGACGGCGGAGATCGAGTCGAAGCCCAGGTCCCGGAAGGCCCGTCGGGTCTCCAGGGCCGACGGGTCGGTGTAGCCGAGCACGGCGGCGGCCTCCGCCGTGACGAGGGCGAGGGCATCGGCCGGGCCGAGGCTCGCGCGGGCGGGGTCCGGGAGGGCGGAGGGTGCCGTGGACGCCGGAAGCGCCGGCGGGGCGGCGTGCGCGGCGGGTTCCCCGGGCTGTCCTTCCAGCCAGTGACGTTCGCGCTGGAAGGCGTAGGTGGGCAGGTCGACGTGGTGGGTGCCGGTTCCCTGGAAGACGGCGGACCAGTCGACGGGGGCGCCGTGCAGATGGGCGCGCACCACCGCGGTGAGCACTTCCCCGGCTTCGGGCGTGGCGCCGCGCCGCAGTGGGATGGCCAGGATGCCGGGCAGGCAGTCCTCGGCCATCGCGGACAGGACACCGTCCGGTCCGATCTCGACGACGGTGGTGACTCCTGCGGCGCCCAGCCAGCGCATGCCGTCGTGGAAGCGGACGGTCTCGCGGACGTGCCGTACCCAGTAGCCGGGGTCGCAGATCTCGTCCGCTCCGGTCTCCCGGCCCGTCAGGTTGGACACGATCGGTATGCGCGGCGGCCGCAGGTCCAGCTCGGCGGCGACAGCGGCGAAGTCGGCGAGCATGCCGTCCATGCGGGCGGAATGGAAGGCGTGGCTGACCCGCAGGCGGCGGGTCTTCCAGCCCTGGCCGGCGCAGGCGCGGGCGAGGTGTTCGACCGCGTCGGCGGATCCGGACAGCACGGTCGCGGCGGGGCCGTTGACGGCGGCGAGGTCGATGCCGTGGACAGTGTCCGGTCCGTCGAGCAGCTCCCGCACCTGGGCGGCGGAGGCACGGACGGAGAGCATCGCTCCGCCGTCCGGCAGTGCCTGCATCAGCCCGCCCCGGGCGGCGACGAGCCGGCAGGCGTCGGGCAGGGTGAACACTCCGGCCACGTGGGCGGCGGCGAGTTCGCCGATGGAGTGGCCGGCCACGACGTCCGGCCGGATCCCCCAGCTCTCCAGCAGCCGGAACAGGGCGACCTCGAAGGCGAACAGGGCCGGCTGGGCGTACACCGTGCGGTGGAGGTCGGGATCGTCGTCGGCGAAGACCACGTCACGCAGCGGGCGGTCGGCGTAGGGGGCGAGGGCGGTGTCGAGTGCCGTGCACAGGTCGTCGAAGGCGTCGCGGAAGGCCGGCCAGGTCGCGTGCAGTTGGCGGCCCATGCCCGGGCGCTGGCTGCCCTGGCCGGCGAAGAGGTGGGCGGTGCGGCCGTCTCGGGGTGTGCCGCGCAGGATGCCGGAGGCGGGGGTGTCGTCGGCGAGTGCGGTCAGCCCGGCGAGCAGGGCGGCGCGGGCGGCGTCCGTGTCCTGGGGGTTCGTGTCTTCGGGGTTCGTGTCCTCGGGGTTCGTGTCCTCGGGGTTCGTGGCCGGGAGGAAGGGGAGCACGGCGGCCCGGTACTCGAAGGCGGAGCGGGTGGTCGCCAGCGCGCGGGCGATGTCGACGGGCGGTAAGGCCCCGCCGGTCTCCGTGAGATGGGTGTGCAGACTGCGGGCCTGGGCGCGCAGGGCGGCTGCGCTGCGGCCGGACAGCAGGAAGGGGAGCACACCGGCGGCGGTGACGGGAGCGCCGGCGGGCACGTCACCGGGAGTCGTCCGGCTCGGCGGTTCGGCGACCACGACGTGGGCGTTGGCCCCGCCCATGCCGAAGGAACTGACGCCGGCGATCAGCCGCCGCTCGGCGTGCGGCCACGGGCCGTGTCCCCGCTGGACGCGCAGGCCCA
Organism: Streptomyces sp. NPDC003011; assembly: GCF_053591515.1. Classification (NCBI taxonomy): domain Bacteria; kingdom Bacillati; phylum Actinomycetota; class Actinomycetes; order Kitasatosporales; family Streptomycetaceae; genus Streptomyces; species Streptomyces sp. NPDC003011. The sequence continues at coordinate 6,476 of NZ_JBSFTY010000158.1, read as the reverse complement.
GGTCGGTGAGGGGGATGGACTCGGGTGCGGAACGGAAGTGCAGGCTGCGGGGCAGTTCGCGGTGCTGGAGGCACAGGAGTGTCTTGATCAGTCCGGTGATGCCGGCCGCGCCTTCCAGATGGCCCACGTTGGTCTTGGCGGAGCCGACGCGCAGCCGGTCCCGGCCGGTGCGGCCCGCGCCCAGCGCCGCGCCCAGCGCCGCCGCTTCGACCGGGTCGCCGAGCCGGGTTCCGGTGCCGTGCAGCTCCACGTACTGGATGTCACCGGGGGCGACACCGGCGCGGTCGCACGCCAGGCGCAGCAGGTCGGTCTGGCCGCGGGTGCCGGGAGTGGTGAGGGTGTCGGTGGCGCCGTCGTTGTTGACGGCGCTGCCGAGGATCACCCCGAGGATCCGGTCGCCGTCGTCGAGGGCGTCGGAGAGCCGCCTGAGCAGCACGATGCCGCCGCCCTCACCGCGTACGTAGCCGTTCGCGCGGGCGTCGAAGGTGTGGCTGCGGCCGTCCGGTGACAGGGCGCCGAACGCTTCGGTGGTGTCGTACCCCTCGGCGGCGAGGTTCAGGCTCACCCCGCCGGCCAGGGCGAGGTCGGCCTCGCCGCGGCGCAGGCTCTCGCAGGCCAGGTGGACGGCGGTGAGCGAGGAGGACTGCCCGGTGTCGACGGTCAGGCTGGGGCCGGTGAGGCCGAGCGTGTAGGAGACACGGTTGGCGATGATGCCCCGGTGCAGCCCGGTCGCGGTGTGCTGGCCGACGGCGCGCGGGCCGTGGCGCTGGGTGAGGCGTGCGTAGTCGTCGGACATCGCTCCGACGAACACACCGGTGCGGGTGCCGCCGAGCGCGGCGGGGACGAGGCCGGCGCGTTCGAGTGCCTCCCAGGTCAGTTCCAGCACCAGGCGCTGCTGCGGGTCCATGGCGGCGGCTTCGCGGGGGCCGATACCGAAGAAGGCCGGGTCGAACAGGTCGACGTGGTCGAGGAAGGCGCCTTTGCGGTCGGCGGTCCGCGTCCCGGCGCTGTCGTGCAGCTCCGGCCGGTCGGCGGGAATCCCGGTGACCGTGTCACTGCCGTCGCGCAGCAGCCGCCAGAACGCCTCGGGGGTGTCGGCCTGCGGGAGACGGCACGCGGTTCCCACCACGGCGATGGCCGTGGATCCGTCGAGTCCTGAAAGGTCCTTGGCCGCCGGTTCCGACACTGTCCACACTCCGATCCGTCGGGCCCGGCGGGGCGCGCGGGTGCCGTGCCGGGCACTGTTCTGGTCATGCTGGGCAGCAGGGCTAAAGCAGGACTAACCGTGTGCTGAGCGCCGTAGGAGCGGGTCAGGCGGGCCCGGTGGAGGTGCCGCGGCGGTCCTGGCGCCGGGACCGCAGCCGGGTGACGGTGAACCGCACGACCACCACCAGCAGGACGATCGCGACCACGGCGGTGAACCAGTTCGCGTACCGCTGCACGGTGTCGGCGTTGCGGCCGGCCGCGTAGCCGGCGCTGAGCAGGGCGAGGTTCCACAGCAGGGTGCCCACCGCCGTGCAGGCGACGAAGGGCAGCAGCGGCATGCGCTCGATCCCGGCGGGCAGCGAGACATAGCTGCGGACGATGGGGACGAGCCTGCCGAGCAGGACGGCCTTGGCCCCGTGACGGTCGAACCAGCGCTCGGCCCGGTCCAGGTCGGACTCCTGGACCAGCGGGATGCGGACGAACAGCGCGCGGGTGCGCCGTCTGCCGAGCAGTGCGCCGACGGCGTAGTGCAGGACCGCTCCGACGACCGAGCCGACCGTGCTCCAGAACAGCAGGGCCAGGAAGCTGAGTTCGCCGAGCCGGGCGGTGAACCCGCCGAGCAGCAGCACCAGTTCGCTGGGCACGCTGGGGAAGAGGCTCTCCAGGCCGGTGGCGACCGCGACTCCGGGCGAGCCCAGGTCCTCCATGAGGTCGGTGGCCCAGTTGCCGGGGCTGTCGTCCGGGGCGGCGGCCCACGTCAGGTGTTCGAGGATCATCGCGACTTCCCGGGCTCGGCTGGGTGGGTGCCGGCAGCGGGACCGGCGGGCTGGGGTGCCCGCCGGCCTCAGGGCCTGGTACGGCGGTGGCCCGCGGCGTCAGCCGCAGAGCTTGATGGAGTTGAGCGATTCGGTGGCGCTGACGAGGGTCCAGGTCAGCTCGCCGGTCTTGCCGGCGTAACGGCCCTGCGCACCGGCCGCGGGGAGTTTCTGGGTCTCGCCCGCGGCCAGCCGCGTCAGGTTGACGATGCCGGCGACCCGGATGACGCCGTCGCGCAGCGTGTACTTGGCGGTGGAGAACGAGAACAGCTCACCCGTGGCGGCGTCCTGCTTGATGATGACGCCCTGGATGTCGTTGGTGCCGATCCTCTTGCGGTTCTCGTCGAGCACCGCGTCCTCGGTGACGACGACGTCCCCGACGCTGGGGCCTGCGGGGGCCACGTCGGTGGTGTCGGTGGTGACCAGCTGTTCGATGAACGAGACCGTGGTGCAGCCGGATCCGGCCTGGGCGGGGACGGGCTTCGCCTCGGCGGCGCCCGCGGCGGTGCCGGCCGGTACGACGAGCGCGGCGGCCACGACTGCGGCGACGGTGAGACGGGCGGGGAGCGATGATGAGCGCACGGGTGTCCCTTCTGACGGGCGGATGTGCCGGGGGAACGGGCCGGAGGAACAGGCCGGGGAACGGGCCGGGTGGGGCGCACGAGGGCAGGCCCGGCACCGACGCGGTCATGCTGTTCGTATGGCCTAAAGCCGCCCTTGGGGATGGCTTCCCTTCGTCAGGGCGGACGCGTCGGTCAGCCGGTGGCGGCGCCGAACCAGGTGCCGAGCGCGGCCCGGAGGACCTCCTCGCCCCAGCCGTGCCCGTCGTGCCAGGCGACACAGCCGTCCGGACGCAGCAACAGCCTCGCCGGCAGCTCCGGCACGGGCTGCGCCCGGACCACGTCGACCCGGTCGGCCCAGCCGTCCGCGCCCTGCCCGCCGCTGTCTCCGGACAGGTCGAGCAGGACGCCGCGGCCGCCGTGCAGGGTCTCGGCGACGGCGATCTCGCCGCTCACGGTCCTGATCCGCACCTGGGGCAGCCGCCGCCCCAGCAGCCTGTCCCGCTCGGGCGGTTCCGGGAAGCCCGCGTAGCGGATGGGGACGGCCGGGCCGAGGTTGGTCACCAACTCGGCCAGGAAGACGTTCACGTCGTCGAATGCGAGGAACTCGGCCAGCATCTCGCGCATGTAGCGCGCCAGGGCGCGTGGATAGAGGAGGGCGAGTTGTGCCTGGATGTTCATGCAGGCCATGCGGCCCGCCGCATGCCGTTCCTCGTGGTACGTGTCCAGGAGGCCCTCGGGAGCCCAGCCGTGGATCTCGGCGGCGATCTTCCAGCCGAGGTTCACCGCGTCGCCGACGGCCGTACCGATGCCCTGTCCGTTGTACGGGTAGTGGACGTGCGCGGCGTCGCCCGCGAGGAAGACGCGGCCCTTGCGGTACCGCTCGGCGTTGCGGGTGATGATCGAGTAGTGGCGCAGCCAGTGCGCCTCGGTCGCCTTCAGTTCCGTGCCGGTGAGCCGGCGGACGACCGCGCCGAGCTGCTCCAGGGTCGCCGGTCCGTCCTCGAACTCCGGCGAGGCGGTGGCGAATTCGGCGCTGAAGACGCGCATGGTGCCCTGGCTCAGCGGGGCGCCGAGGAACTGGTCGCCGTTCGGGGTGTAGGACAGGCCGTACTGTTCGGGCGCCACGTCCGCGCGGTCGATCGCGACATCGCCGACGATACCGCGCACGATCACCCAGTCGTCCCCGACGTAGTCGATGCCCGCCCCTTCGCGGACCAGGCTGTCGCGCCCGTCGCAGCCGACCAGGTACCGGCAGCTCAGCCGTTCCTCGCCCGCGTCCGAGGCGAGGAGCGCGGTCACACGGGACCCGTCGGGCGCCTCCTCGAAGCCGCTGAGGCTGGTGCCCCAGCGCAGGTCCACGCCGAGTTCCACGGCCCGGTCGATCAGTGTCCTCTCCAGGCGGGACTGCAGCACCATGTGGGTCTGCTCGCGTGGACCCGGCACCTTGTCGAAGGCCAGCGGCAGATCCGCGAACCGTACTTCCGGAAAGGTGACCGTGTCCTGGCGCAGCCCGGCGGCCAGGCCGCGCTGGTCCAGTACTTCGAGCGTGCCCGCGTTGATCGCCATGGCCGGTGCCTCGAGACGCTGACCGGGATGGGGGTCCACGAGGACCGCGGGGACGTCTCGCATGGCCAGCTCGCAGGCGAGCATCAGACCGGCGGGCCCGGCGCCCACGACGACGACCGGCTCACTCATGACAGGGCTCCTTCGGGGAGAACGTAGGTCGGTTCACGGTGCGGTGCTCACGTCGTCAGGGAGGCGTCGCCGGCCGGCGGCCGGGGGGCCGGGCCGGCCTCCCCGTCGAGCGTGGTCATCAGGTGACCCGCCAGTGCCTCGGGCGTCGGATGGTCGAAGATCGCCATGGGCGGGATCCGCACTCCCGACAGGGCGGCGATCCGGTTGCACAGTTCGAGGGCGGTGAAGGAGGAGAACCCCAGTTCCGTGAACTGGGCGCTCGCGGGGATCTCCGTCGCGTCCGGGTGGCCGAGCACCTGGGCCGCGGTGTCCCGCAGCAGGTCGAGCAGCAGGGCCGCGCGCTCCGCGCCGGAGGCGTTCAGCAGCCGGTGCCGCAGCCGCGCGGCGGCCTCGCCGAGTTCCGCGCCGCCGTCGGGCCCGGCCTCCTCAGCGGCTCCGTCGGCCGCAGCCGTCCCGCCGGCCTCCGGGATCGTGCGCAGCAACGAGCCGGCCGCGCCCTGACCGGACTGCCCGACGTACCGGCCCCAGTCCACGTCCACCAGAACCAGCTCCGGAGTCCGGCCCGCCATCGCGCCCACCAGCCTCCTGGCCGTGAGCCGTGGCGGCAACGGACGGATCCCCTGGTAGCGCAGGTGCTTTCCGGCCGCGGACTCCGCCCCGTCCCGGGCGTGCCACGGGCCGCAGGCCACCGACGTGACGGGCAGGCCCCGTTCCCGGTACGTCCGTGTCAGCGCCGTCAGGTGCGCGTGCACGGCACCCTGCCCGCCGAGCCCGGCCGCCCCCAGCGCGCCCACCACCGACGTGCACAGCAGGAAGGCGTCCAGCCCCCGCCCGGCGGTCAGTTCGCACAGATGGGTCACGGCGGCAGCGGCCGGCCCCAGCAACCGGTGGACGTCCTCGCCGTCCACGGCACCGACCACGGTGTCGTCCAGTTCGGCGGCCATGTGCACGACCGCCGTCAGCGGGTGCTCCGGCGCGACCGTACGCAGCAGCACGGCCACGGCGGCACGGTCGGTGAGGTCGACCGGGGCCACGGCGACCTCGGCCCCCGACTCCCGCAGATCCGCGACCAGTTCGGGCACGCCCTCCTCGGCACCCGGCTCGGTGGCCAGCAGCAGATGCCGTACGCCGTCCCGGGCGAGCCGTAGGGCGATCTCCCCGGCGAGCGTCCCGGGCACGCCCGTCACGAGCACCGTGCCGTCCGCGGACAGGGGCGACTCGGTGGCCGTACCGGTGAGTTCCACCGGACGCAGACGGCGGCCGAAGACGCCCGCGGACCGGACGGCGACCTGGTCCTCATGGCCGCCCGGTCGGTCCGCACGGCCGGCCAGTACGGCCCGGAGCCGGTCCCGTGTCCGCCGGTCGCCCGCCCCGTCCCCGGGCAGGTCGACCAGACCGCCCCAGCGTTCGGGGTGTTCCGAAGCGGCCGGAGACTGCGCCAGCCCCCAGATCCGGGCCTGGCCGGGATCGGCGAGCGGGTCCGGCGGGCCGGCCGAGACGGCACCCGTGGTCACGAACCACACCGGAACCTGCGCCGCCGCGTCGTCCAGCGCGTGCAGCAGCCTGGCGGAGAGTTCCAGACCGTCCGCCCCGGTCCGCGCGCCGTCGGCGCACGCGAGCAGCGACACCACTCCGGACGCCGGGCCACGGGAGGTGGTCAGTGCCGCACGCAGGCCGGCGGCGAGCGCCGGACGACCCGTGTCCCGCCCGACGGCGACATCCACGACACCCGCGCCGCCCTCGGCCAACGCGTCGCGCACGGTTCGCACCGCCGGGTACTCCTCGGCCCCGACGGGCACCAGCAGCACCCAGGTGCCGTCCAGCAGGGGTGCCGACTCCTCGTCCAGAGCCTCCCAGTCGAGCCGGTGCCCCCAGCGGCGCTGCCGTCGCCACGCGGCGAGCCCGGGCAGAACACTCCGCCACGCCTTGGACTCCGCGTCCGGCACGCCCAGCGCGGACACCGCGCCGTCCAGGTCCTCCCGCTCCAGCGCATCCCACAACTCGCCCTCGTCTGCACGGGGTTCGGCTCTCTTCGCGGGGTCTGGCCGGAGCCAGTAGGGCTGGTGTTGGAAGGGGTAGGTGGGCAGGTCGAGATGTTGCGCTGGTTCTTCCCGTTGGGGGAGGTGGGGGGTGAGGTTGATGGTGTGGTGGTGGGTGTGGAGGGTGGTGAGGGTGGCGAGGTGGGTGTGGGTTTCGT
>NZ_JBSFTY010000157.1:0-11075 GCF_053591515.1 Streptomyces sp. NPDC003011 | reverse complement strand
AGGGGCTGCCGGGGTGGACATCAGGATCTGATGGGCGGTGCCCATGTCCGTGATCACTTCCCGAACTCCTGGCTCTGACTAGGTGCTGCGGAGATGTGCGAAGGGCCGCCTACGCGGAAGGTGCGCAGGCGTATGGAGATGTTTAGGGCAGCGGGGAATCGGGGCCCCAGAGCCGGCGATGCAGCACGCTTTGCGGAACGCCGCCGACACCGGATCTTCACGTAGTCTGGGAAACCCAAGTTAAGGCGTTGGTCACAGTCGGACCTTCGACTTCCTCGCCGCCTGACACGTATGCGGCCCATCGGAGTTCGTCACACGCAAAGAAGGATTCACCCCAGCTGTCTACCCAGATGCACACTCGGTTGTCACTGGACTGAGTCAGGTCCCACCAGGCCCAGCCGCGAAACTCCGAGTCGGGATCGAACTGGTACAGCCACTCTTGCAGCTCCCATCTTCCCCCATTGAAGGTCGCCGCGTAGCGTTGCATTCCCTGTCTTGCGAACTCGGGTGCGGTCGTGGGTGAGGCGCCACTTGCAGCGGAGAACCAGGCGGGCACATCGTCTACGGGTAGATCATCTCCATCGAAAGAATGAGACACAGCCAGTATCAATGCAGAATTGATGACGGATTTGATTCTGGTGCCGTACTCCTCCACCGGAACGCTTGTCCGCACTTCGAATGCACACAGAACGGGAGGCGCCTCTTCGGGAGTCGGTCGATGCGAGAGGCGATGCAGCTCCTGCTGGATGTCTTCCATTTCGTGGATCACGTCTTGCTACTTTCGTCATTCAGGTCATCGCCCGTGTTCGGGTCGGATATCCCTGGGCACATCTTCTCTAGCTGATCGGCGCCCAGGGTAGGAACGGCTCACTGCCTACGGAAACGAGCAGTTACAGACGTTATGCCCTGTCACGTGGCGGACCAAAAAGCGCTCTCCCATTCCTGCTCGAATTCCTCCCGAGTGATCAAGGATGCCAGAAATTCTGGCTGCGCGGCCACGTCTCGAATAGAACCCACAGGGATTTCACTCAAACCCACTTCCCTTGTTTCATGGGAGCTGTCAGCCTTCAGTTTTCGCCCATCTCGATATCCTTGAATCTTCCAGACTTCGTATCCATCTTCCCCGATCTCGCTATAAAAGCAGATCGGTTCGGACTGGAATTCATGCAACCAGGTGACCTTCCAATACTCCACAGGCTTAGCTCTTCCAAGCGGCGGGCTGAGTGGCTTGTCGGTCGCTGGGAGTAGGACCAACGCCTCATGCGCGCTTCGGAGCCGCAGATTAGCGTCGGCGTTCATGCAAACCACGGGAATCGCTCGTCGTGATGTGCCGGAGCGCAGGCGCGACACTCTTGAACGGCTCGCTGGAGAACGGGATATATGGGTGTCGACGGCTCATCCGGATCACGGCCCGCATCAAGTGCCGCTGTGGTTTTGGTGGGACGGGCAGGCTGTGTGGATGTGCACCGGGGAGACCTCCGCGACCGCGCGTAACGTGCGAAAGGATCCCCGTGTGCGCCTGGCCTTGCCGGACACCTTCGATGTGGTGCTCCTCCAGGGGGAGGCGGAGTGCTTCTCGGACCAGGGCGTGCCGGAGGACGCCGCGGATGCGTTCGCCGACACGTTCGGGTGGGACCCACGTGCGGAGGAAGGCCCCTTTCTGTATATATGCGTGGCGCCGAAGACTGTGTTCGCCTGGCGCGGCGAGCCGGAACTGCGCGGCAGAGTCCTCATGCGCGAGGGGGCGTGGCTGGAGTAGCGGCCGGGGTCGCCAGGCGAGGCGTCCTCTTCGCTGACCTCGACGACGGAGATCCGCGCTGAGCACACCAGAGCGGCCAACTGAAACCGCTCAATGGCGACCGAAGCACTTGGCCACAGGGGTGCGGACATGGGTGCGGCCACCGTTGATCACCGTGAGTTGTGTGGACTAGCCTCGATCGTTCATGAGTTTTCATCGGTGTGCTGACGGGGCCTCTGTCTTTGCGAGGTGCGGTCTTTTCGGGGCTGAGGCAGGTTGAGGGCCCAGGACCGGGCCGGGACGGAGCTGACATGACGGGTACCCATCCGGACGGAGCCGGCGGCTGGGACCCGGGAATGATCGCGGTATTCGGTGCGTTCGTTCTCAACGGCGCGCTGCTTGGTTCGTGGGCCCCTCGGGTGCCGGCGCTGGCCGCGCAGATCGGTGCGGACGAGGGTGCGCTGGGGCTGTCCCTGCTCGGTGCCAGCGCAGGTATGATCGCCGCTTCGATTCTCGCCGGTCGGCTGTGCGCGGCGTTCGGCGCTCGCGTCGTGATGACGGTGTCCGGCGTTGCCGGGTCCGCAATGCTTCCGGCTCTGGGACTGGCGAGGTCGCCCGCGGCGCTCGGCCTGCTGCTGATCGTGCTCGGCGCGATGGTCGGCGTGATGGACGTGGCGATGAACGTGTCCGGCGTGACAGCGACCCGGCGGACCGGTCGGGCGATTATGCCGTTGTTCCACGCGGCCTTCAGTTTCGGCACGTTGGCCGGTTCGGTCGGCGCTGCGGTCGCGGCCGGACAAGGATTGGCACCGAGCCGTCATTTTGTCATCGTCGCGGTGATCTGCGGCGGCGTCACCGTCGGCATCGCCCGCTGGATTCCCGTCGAGGAACTACTGAGGGTGCGCGCAGAGAGCGGGCGCGCCGGGCGGGCACCGTTCAGGCGACCGGCGCTGTGGCTGCTCGGCGGCGTGGCACTGTGTGCCTCGATAGCCGAAGGAGCGACCGCGGACTGGTCGGCGCTGTTCGGTGTGCAGGAGCGCGGTCTCAGCGAGGCCACCGGCGCCCTGATCTACTCGTGCTTCTCGATCACCATGGCGTGCACCCGCTTGTGCGGTGAGGCGATCCAGCGTCGTTGGGGCGCACCACGGATGCTCATCGGGGGTGCGGCGATCGGCGGGCTGGGGCTGGCCACCGCGGTCACGGCGCCTTCGCCCGCCTTCACCTTCGCCGGCTTCGCTGTCGCCGGCGTCGGTTTGGCGTACGCGTCTCCCGTCGTCATGGAGTTGAGTGGTGCGGCTGGGCGACGGGCCGATGGGGGCGGTGGTGAGCGTGAGGTCGCGTTCGCTACGTCCATTGCCTACAGCGGGTTCTTGCTCGGCCCTCCGATGGTGGGCGGGGTCGCCGAGCTGACCAGCCTGCCGGTCGCGCTCGGCGCTGTCGCGGTGCTCGTGTTGTTGATCGGCCCGCTGACTCTGGCCGCGGGAACTTTCCGGCGCCGGGAGGTGTCGTCGGCCGAGGAGTCAGCGGCGAACCCCGCCCGGGGAACACCGGTCCGGCGCAAAATGGGCTGAGCCCGCAGCCACGGTCGTGGGTGCGGGGGTTCGTCAGCACGCCCAGGACAAGCGCCTACGCGAAATCGTTGCCGAGCAAACGTCGCCTGACACGGGATCGGTACCCCTATGGCACCCCGGAACACTCTGCGCTTTACCTCTGAGACGTCGTCCAACGGCGTCTTTGAACAGATCTTTCTCCTCGGCGACATCCCTGGCGTGCTGTGGACTCCACGAGGTGCCGACGGGACCCGCCCCCTGATTGCAATGGGGCACGGCGGCGGTCAGGACAAGAAGGACCCTGGCATCGTGGACCGTGCGCGCCGGTTCGTGGCCGAGTGCGGTTTCGCCGTGGTGGCGGTCGATGCGCCTAGCCACGGTGACCGGCCGGAACATGAGGAGTTCACCCGGATCGCGACCGAGTACGAGGCCCGGCTTGACGCCAGTGAGGGACTGGCCCCGTTGATCGCCAGCTTCCAGGCGCTCGTTGTCCGCCGGATTGTGCCGGAATGGCAGACAGTCCTCAACGCGGTCCAGCAGCTCAGTCGTGTTGGCATCGGCCCAGTTGGCTACTGGGGTGTGTCGCTGGGCTGCGTGATCGGTGTCCCGCTTATCGCCGCCGAGTCGCGGGTCCGGGCGGCGGTGCTGGGCCTGGGCGGTGCTGAGGTGTCAGCCGCGACCGCCGCGCGGATCACCGTCCCGGTGGAGTTCCTCGTGCAGTGGGACGATGAGCGAGTGCCACGGACCCAGAGCCTGGCACTGTTCGACGCCTTCGCCTCAACCGAGAAGACGCTGCACGCCAACTCCGGCAAGCACGGTGAGGTCCCGGCATTCGAGATGGACAGCACGCTGCGGTTCTTCGCCCGGCACCTTGGCGGATTGGGCGCGGAAGCCAGTCCCCATGGGTCCCCGACGTAACGTACCGAGCCGTTTCCGGCTCGTAAGAGCGGAAGTAGTCGTAGGGGAGGCCGGCTTCGCGGGTCGTAGTACTGGCCGGGGAAGCAGAGCGGTGTGGAGGTGGTGCTGTTCGCTGCCCAGGCCGTGGTGCCGGAGGGACATCAGGCGGTCCGCCGCGTCTCACCCACGTCAGCGAGTGACCGTTCAGGCAGCGAGTCCTCGCCCACCCCACAGCCGGATCCCGCCACGGCCGGCGATCCGCGTTGCGTTCGACAATATGCGGATGTGATGATCCCAGGCATGGCTGAAGGAGGGGGCGGCGGCAGCCCGGAGGGACGGATATCCAGGTCCCGGCTGTACGAGTACGTGGAGAGCGCCGACTCGGACGACGACCCGGCCGGGCAGGCCGCGCGGGACAGCGTACCTTCGCCTTCGCCTTCGCCCTCGCCTTCGCCCTCGCCCTCGCCCGGCGCACGCTCGGAGGCCGTTGAGCCGCCCACCACACCGGCCTCGCCCTCGGACCCCACGGACGACCTCACCCGCGCCCGCCGCGAATTCGCCGTCCTGCTCGGCGAGTTCCGCCGTACGCCCGTCCTCGTACCGCTCGACGACAACGAGGACCCGTTGGTCGGTGACTACGGCGGCGTCCGCTGGATCTACGCCTTCTCGGACGAGTCGGCGCTGGCCCGATTCGCGTTCGCGAGGGGTGAAGGCGCACGGGAGTGGGCGTACCAACGGGTGCTCGGAGCACGCCTGCTGGATGCCGGCGTTCCGGCGACGGGCGTCCCGTGCGGGGTCGCCCTGGACGTGGGCAGCGAGGACGATGGCGTGCTGTTCCCGCCGGTCGTGGGGATCGTGCCGGACGCGGCGGCCGTAGATGTGGACGGGGACACGGTGAACGGGGAGGGACCGCGGTGAGCGGTGACGCAGGCGCCGGCGGGGGCAAGGACATACAGGCGACCGGCCTGGACGGCATCGCCAAGGGGATCAACCTGACCCTCGACGAGCTGAAGGAACTCGGCGTCGACAGCATGGCCGGACAGGGCAGGGGTTTCTCCCAACTGGCGCTGTCCGGGCTGGACCTGGGTTACGACGACCTCAAGTCGGCGTTCACGTCGTTCTGCGAGCGCTGGGAGTGGGGTGTGCGCGCGCTCGTCGAGGAGGGCAGCCTCTTCGCGCACCACGTGGGCCTCGCGGCGGGAACGCTGTACGAGAGGGACCAGTACGTCGGCAACACCCTGAAGATCGCCGCGAGTTCCGCGTGGAGCAACCCGCATCTCTCCGAGGACGAGGCCGTGCGGCAGGGCTGGGGGGAGATCTTCGGCTCCGGTATGGACTCGCTCAGCAATCCCGACTACAGCCAGGAGTCCTGGGACCAGGCGAAGGAAAACATCGAGCAGGGCTGGAACGACGCGGCCCGCGACGTCCTCACCCAGGCAGGGGCGGGGCCGGTCCCCAGCCCGCTGAACTTCCAGCAGTTCACCGGTGCCACCGATGAACAGACGGAAGCGATGCTGGACGCGGCCTTCGGCCCCTCCGCCGAGGAGCGGGCCCAGACCGCGGCTCAGCAGCAGGCGCCGCAGCAGCAGGCCCAGCAGCAGGCCCCGCAGCCCCGGCAGGGCGGGGAGAACGGCTGATGGGTTTCGGGGATCTGGTCAACTCCGGACTCGGCAGACTCGACGACATCGGCGACGCGGGCAAGAAGCTCGTCGGTGAGGGCATCGACAAGGGCACCGACGTCCTCGCGGACGGCCTGGACCACGTCGGAGCCGGCGGGGCGGCCAAGGTGGTCGAGTCCGTCGGTGACAGCCTGGCCTCCGAACTCGGCGCCACGCCCGGCGAGAAGCAACTCGGCGAGACCGACCTGGCCGCCCAGCTGATCCACGGCAGCCCTTCGTCCATCCGCTCCTCCGCCTCCCACCTGAAGGACTTCCGCAAGGCCTTCGACACGGTCGGCGAGGGCATGCGCAAGCTGGACTCCTCGCAGTGGAAGGGCGAGGCCGCCGACACCTTCCGCGAGAAGTTCGCCATGCACCCATCCAAGTGGCTGCACGCGGCGGACGCCTGCGACAAGGCGGGCAAGGCGCTGGACGACTTCGCGGACACGGTCGCCTGGGCCCAGGCGCAGGCCCGGGACGCCATCGACCTGTACGAGAAGGGCAAGAAGGCGTCCGAGCAGGCGGTGGAGGCGTACAACAAGCGTGTCGACGCCTACAACGCCAAGGTCAAGGCGAACGAGGAGCCCGGCCCGCGCCCCGAACCCTTCAGCGACCCGGGCGCCGCGGACATCAAGCGCGCCCAGGAGAAGCTCGCCGAGGGCCGCCGCCAGCGCGACGAAGCCGGCCGTACCGCGGCCGCCTCGGTCCGCGCCGCCCTCGCCCACGCGCCCGCCGAGCCGTCGCTGCTCAGCCAGGTCGGGTCGAACCTCGAAGACGGCTACCTGGCGGTCAACACCGAACTCACCCACGTCGTGGGCGGTGCGGTCAAGGGCGTGGCCGGCACGGTGGCCTTCGTCCGCGGCCTGAACCCGCTCGACGTGTACAACCTCACCCACCCCGCGCAGTACGTCCAGAACGTCAGCATGACGATCACCGGCCTGGTCTCCACCGCCACGCATCCCGACCGCGCGCTGAAGTCGGCCTGGGAGGGCTTCAAGAAGGACCCGGCGGAGGGCGTCGGCCGCCTGATCCCCGAGCTGATCGGGGGGAAGGGGCTGGGGCTGGCGCGGGGCGGACTGAAGGGGGGAGCAAAAGAAGGGCTGGAGACGACGGCACGGAGTGCTGCACGCCGTGGGGCGACGGAGACGCCTGAGAGCACCAGCCGACGCCCGGAGGAAAGGGTCTGCCTGAAGGACCCCGTCGACGTGGCCACGGGCAGCATGGTCCTTCCTCAGACCGACATCTCCCTGCCCGGCTCCCTGCCACTCGTCTTCAAGCGTTCCTTCGAGTCGTCCTACCGAGCCGGACGCTGGTTCGGGCCCACCTGGTCGTCCACCGTCGACCAGCGCCTCGAAGTCGACTCCGAGGGCGTCGTCTTCGTGGCCGAGGACGGTCTGCTGCTGTCCTACCCGCATCCCGCACCGGGCGTCCCGGTGCCGCCCTCACACGGTCCACGCTGGCTCCTGGACCGCGAGGACGGCGGTTACACGGTCACCGATCCCGAAACGCTCCGGACCTGGCACTTCAGCGACCGCTCCGACGACCTCGCCCTCCTCGACCAGATCGACGACCGCAACGGCAACTGGATCGCCTTCGAGTACGACGCCCACGGCGCGCCCACCGGCATCCTCAGCAGCGGCGGACGCCACCTGAGAATCACCACGGCGCACGAACGAATAACCGGCCTGTGCCTGAAGCAAGCCGCGAGCGGCGGCTCGGACCAGGAGATAGTCCGCTACGGCTACACCGACGGCAACCTCACCGAGGTGACCGACTCGTCCGGACGTCCGCTGCGCTTCGGCTGCGACGAACACGGCCGCATCACGTCATGGACCGACACGAACGGCAGTCGCTTCGAGTACGTCTACGACGACCGGGACCGTTGCGTCCACCAGTCGGGGGCCGCCGGCCACCAGCGCTCCACCTTCAGCTACGACACGACCGACCCGGAAACGGGCCAGCGGGTCACCACCCTCACCGACTCGCACGGGCATATCGCCCGGTACCTGATCAACGACCGCATGCAGACGACGGCCGAGATCGACGCGAACGGGTCGGTCACCCGATTCCGACGTGACCGCCGCAACCGGCTCCTGTCCCATACCGATCCACTCGGTCACACGACCTCGTTCCGCTACGACGGGGCGGGCAACGTGGTCGCAGTCCTACGGCCCGACGGTCGCGAGGCAAAGGCCGAGTACAACGAACTCGGCCTGCCGGTGAAGGTGACGAACCCGGATGGAACCGTCATCCGGCAGACATACGACGAACGGGGCAACCGCACGTCGGTGACCGACCCGGCGGGCCGCACCACCCACCTCTCGTACGACGATGCGGGCCGTCTCACCTCGGTGGCCGACCCGTTGGGACGCACGACGACGGTCCGCTGCGACCGGGCCGGACTCCCCACAGAGATCACGGACTCACTGGGCGCCGTCACGAGATACGAGCGGGACGCCTTCGGCCGTCCCACAACCATCACGGACCCGACGGGCGCGGTGACCCGCTTGGAGTGGACGGTGGAGGGGCACCTGGCGCGCCGTACGGCACCGGACGGTACGACGGAGACCTGGACGTACGACGGTGAAGGCAACTGCACCAGCCGCACTGATCCGCTCGGCGGAGTGACCCGCTTCGAGTACACGCACTTCGACCTGCTGACGGCCCGGACCGGTCCCGACGGGGTGCGCTACGCCTTCAAGCACGACACGGAGCTGCGCCTGACCGAGGTCATCAACCCGCAGGGTCTGACCTGGTCCTATGCATACGATCCGGCCGGACGGCTCGTCGCGGAGAGCGACTTCGACGGCCGGACACTCACGTACAGGTACGACGCGGCCGGCCGCTTGGCCTCACGCTCCGACGCACTTGGCGACGTCGTCACCTTCGAGCGCAACGAGCTGGGCCAGATACTCAGCAAGGACGCGGCCGGACAGGTCACGACGTACGCGTACGACCTGACCGACCAGCTCGCCCAGGCGACCGGCCCGGACGGCACCACGCTGACCGTGCTGCGGGACCGCTTCGGCCGGGTGCGCTCGGAGACGGTCGACGGCCGCGAACTGACGTACAGCTACGACGAGTGGGGCCGCCGGACGGGCCGTACGACCCCCACCGGGGCGACGACGACCTGGTCCTACGACGCGGCCGGACGCCGCACGGGGATGGTGGCCTGCGGCCGGGCCATCGACTTCACGTACGACGTGGCAGGCCGCGAACTGGCCCGCCACATCGGCGAGACGGTCACCCTGGAGCACGGCTTCGACGCACTCGGCCGTCTGACCTCGCAGTCGGTGACGGGCGCGGGCGGCCGTACGGTCCAGTCCCGCGCGTACACCTACCGGGCCGACGGCAACCTCATCGGCGTCGACGACCGACTCTCCGGTCCCCGCCGCTTCGACCTGGACGCGGCGGGCCGCGTGACGGCGGTGCACGCGGCGAACTGGACGGAGACGTACGCCTACGACCCGGCGGGCAACCAGACGCAGGCGTCCTGGCCGGCCTCCCACCCGGGCGCGGAGGCCACCGGCCCCCGCGCGTACGAGGGCACCCGCATCACCCGCGCGGGCCATGTCCGCTACGAACACGACGCTCTCGGCCGCATCACCCTGCGCCAGAAGACCCGCCTCTCCCGCAAGCCGGACACCTGGCGCTACGAGTGGGACACCGAGGACCGCCTGACGTCCGTGACCACCCCGGACGGCACGCGCTGGCGCTACACCTACGACCCGCTCGGCCGCCGCACGGCAAAGCTCCGCCTCGCGGAAGACGGCGAAACGGCCGTCGAGCGGGTCGTCTTCACCTGGGACGGCACGACACTCTGCGAACAGACGACGTCCTCCGTGTCGCTGCCGCACCCGGTCACCCTCACCTGGGACCACCAGGGCCTGCGCCCGATCGCCCAGACCGAACGCATCACCACGACCGCCGACGCCCCCCAGGACGAGATCGACTCCCGCTTCTTCGCCATCGTCACCGACCTCGTCGGCACCCCGAGCGAACTCGTGGACGAACAGGGCGAGATCGCCTGGCACACCCGAAGCACCCTCTGGGGCACCACAGCCTGGGCAGCGAACAGCACCACCTACACACCGCTCCGCTTCCCCGGCCAGTACTACGACCCCGAAACCGGCCTCCACTACAACTACTTCCGCCACTACGACCCCGAAACCGCCAGATACCTCACCCCCGATCCTCTCGGACTCGCACCGGCACCCAACCCGGCAACCTACGTCCACAACCCTCACATGTGGTCGGATGTATTGGGTCTCGCGCCCCAGAGCTGTCGTGAGTTGGGATTGAGCCCGGCTGCGCAGCGATCCATCGAAAAGTTCGAGAATATAAAGAAAGACCCTCTTGGGGATATCAACTCCCAACCGAACCACAACCATTACGATGCGGCTAGACGAGAAGCAGACGGACAAGTTGTCGCCCGAAAGGAGAACGGCACACCCTTTGACCACATCGCCGAACTGACGCAGGCGCGCGACGGGCTGGATCGGGTCAGGAGGGTGCTGGAGCGAGAGATGGAAAGCCCTCCGGCGTCATTGACTGATCGAGGTCTGGAAGTCCTTCTCACGAAACGCAAAGAGGTGATTTCCGAATTGGATCGCCTCAATGGATTCCTGCATTCGATCGGACATCGCTAATAGTGCAATTGCGAGGAACGTTTTAATTATGCTGTCAGATTGTGTCGACATGGAAAGGTCGATCGAAGATCTGGAGGGTGATCGATGGCCAGATCCGCCGACCCACACCACGAACTTGGTGCGGAGTGTTCACGAACTGCGGCGTCGCCCCGTCAAGGATCTCTCGGTCGAGGACATGCGTCGGCTGATCGGCCAAGACGTGGGCCTACGCTGGCTCTTGCCTGTCGCTCTAGATTTCCTGCGTGACACCGCTCCAGATGAATCTGTCACGGGTTGGTACGATGACGATCTACTATCAGCGGTTTTGACGAGAAAAGAATCGCTGTGGAGATCTGAGCCAAACCTGGCGCGTCACCTCAACGAAACAGTGGACATGCTTACCGATGTGTCGGTTTATATTCAGCGGCATGTAGACAATTTTCGCGCGTCTCTATCCGATTTGCTGTGAATCGCCAGTCCAGATTCCCTTTCGGGAGCACGTCAAGAATCCGATCCCCAAGGAGCCAGGGAGCCACCCCGACTCAGTGCACTACAGCGGGATATCGAAATTGCGAGGCGGCTGCGAGAAACCGACATGTGGGAG
>NZ_JBSFTY010000156.1:8064-11083 GCF_053591515.1 Streptomyces sp. NPDC003011 | reverse complement strand
GCGGTCCCGGTCCTCGGGGTCGGCTCGCTGTTCCTGATGAACGGGGTGAAGGACGGCGCGCTGGACCGTATGACGGGCTCCCCCGTGGCGGCCTTGCGCGTCGGGGCGGCCTCGGGGCGGTGGTCCGGGACCGCCGCCGCGCCGCCGCCGCATCCGGTGAGCAGCAGGGACGCGGCCAGCAGCGCGGCGGGGGGTGTGCGTCTGATCATGGTCCGACCCTGACCGACAGTTGTGAGGAACCGGTCAGGGTTCACGGGCCTGTTCGGGCCACGGGCGGTTCGGCTTGCCCGCCGTGCACAGCCGGATGTGGAACAGGGCGTCCAAGTGCTGGCCCGACTCCCCCGCCACCAGGCGCGCGAACCGTGCGGTCGTGCCGTGCCGTCGCGGTCTCCGGGCCGCCCAGGCACGAAGGACGCGAAAAGAAGGCCCGGTCGCCGACGGCCGTGCGCAGGGCGTTCAGGGGGCCGGCGCCGGTCAGGCCGTCTCCTGGGCGGCGGCCCGCCCCGCGGCCCGCCCGGAGAAGAGGCAGCCGCCGAGGAAGGTGCCCTCCAGCGCGTTGTAGCCGTGCACGCCCCCGCCGCCGAAGCCGGCGACCTCGCCCGCCGCGTACAGCCCGTCGAGGGGCTTGCCGTCGGTGCCCAGGGCGCGGGAGTCGAGGTCGGTCTGGATGCCGCCGAGGGTCTTGCGGGTGAGGGTGTGCAGCTTGACGCCGATCAGGGGCCCGGCGGCGGGGTCGAGGATACGGTGCGGGGTGGCGACGCGGCTGAGGCGGTCGCCGATGTAGCGGCGGGCGTTGCGGATGCCCTGCACCTGGGCGTCCTTGCTGTACGCGTGGGCGATCTGGAGGTCCCGTGCCTCGATCTGGCGCCGGATCCGCGCCGCGTCGAGAAGTGCCTTGCCGGTCAGCCCGTTCATCTTCTCGACGAGCTGCTCCAGGTTCGGGGCGGTCACGAAGTCCGCGCCCTTGCGCAGGAACGCGTCGACCGGGCCGGGCGCGCCCTTGCCGAGCACTCGCTCCTTGACGAACCCCGCGCGGTCCTTGGCGGTGATGTCGGGGTTCTGCTCGGAGCCCGACAGCGCGAACTCCTTCTCGATGATCTTCCGCGTGAGGATGAACCAGGAGTGGTCGTGCTCGGCGATGTCCTCGGTGGTGCGCAGGTGGGTGAGGGTGCCGAGGGTGTCGTAGCCGGGCAGGCACGGCTCCGGCAGGCGGCGGCCGAGGGCGTCGAACCACATCGAGGACGGGCCGGGCAGGATGCGGATGCCGTGGCCGGGCCAGATGGGGTCCCAGTTCCGCAGGCCCTCGGTGTAGTGCCACATGCGGTCCCGGTTGACCAGGCGGACACCGGCGGCGGCGCTGATGTCGAGCATCCGTCCGTCGACGTGGGCGGGGACGCCGGTGACCATCTCGGCAGGCGGGGTGCCGAGGCGCTCGGGCCAGTAGCGGCGGACGATCTCGTGGTTGGCGCCGATGCCGCCGGTGGTGACGACCACGGCCCGGGCGGTGAGTTCGAAGTCGCCGACGCGCTCGCGGCTGGAGGCGACACCGCGCGGCGAGTGGTCCTCGGCGAGGACGGTGCCGCGGACCCCGCGGGCCGCGCCCTCCTCGACGACCAGCTCGTCGACCTGGTGGCGGTGGTGGAAGGTGAGCAGCCCGTCGCGCGCGGCCTGTTCGGCGTAGCCGACGAACGGCTCGACCACCCCGGTGCCGGTGCCCCAGGCGATGTGGAAGCGGGGTACGGAGTTGCCGTGGCCGTGGGCCGTCAGGTCGCCGCGCTCGGCCCAGCCGACGGTGGGCAGGAACGAGATACCGTGCCCCTGGAGCCAGGACCGCTTCTCCCCCGCCGCGAACTCGACGTAGGCGCGCGCCCAGCGCACCGCCCAGGAGTCCTCGTCGTCGACCCGGTCGAACTGGGCACTGCCCTGCCAGTCGCTCCAGGCCAGGTCGAAGGAGTCCTTGACGCCCAGGCGCCGCTGCTCCGGGGTGTCGACGAGGAAGAGTCCGCCGAAGGACCAGAACGCCTGCCCGCCGAGGTTGGCGGCGTTCTCCTGGTCGACCAGCGCGACCCTGCGGCCCCGGCTGGTGAGTTCGTGGGCCGCGACCAGTCCCGCGAGTCCGGCTCCGACGACGATGACGTCCGCATCCATGGCGACCGCTGCCTTTCTCATTGGGGTCTCGTACGGGTCTCGGGGGGCCTGCCGCGGCCGTCGGTCAGCAGCGCGGTGAGCAGCTGGCCCAGCCAGCCGCGGGCGCGCTCGACGTCCTTGTCCAGCAGCAGCTGGGTGGTGACTCCGTCGTACGCGGCGACGACCGCGTGGGCGGCGCCGTCCACGCCGCCGAGCACGGCGGGCAGTGCGGTGGGCCCGGTGGCGCGGGCGAGCCGGTCGGCGACCGCCTGCCGCAGGCGCTCCCGGTGCTCCAGCAGGGTCCGGGCGATCGCCGGGTCCCGGGCGGCGTGGACCAGGAAGTCGGTCTTCACCAGCAGCCAGTCCACGTCCAGCAGCAGCACCTCGGTGACCCGGTCCACGGACGCCGCGACGTCCAGTTCGGGTCCGTCCAGGGCGAGCGCCCGCGCCACCTGTTCGGCGATCAGGTCGGCCCGCTGCCGGTAGAGGGCGAAGAACAGTTCGTCCAGGCTGTCGAAGTTCGAGTAGAAGGCGCCCCGGCTGTAGCCGGCCGCCTCGCAGACCTCCTCGATGGAGACGCGCCCGAACCCCTTGGCGGCGAAGACCGCGAAGGCCGCGTCCAGGAGGTTGGCCCGCGTGCGCACCCGGCGCCTGGTGACGCGCCCGCTCGTCTGCTCCACCGCCATGCCCGGTCCCCCGTCGTTCGATACGTGAATGTATCCGATACGGCGGTGTATCGAAAGGCCGGACCGACCGGAGGACCCGGACCGGCCGGAGGCGGTCCGGCCGGAGGACCTGAGGACCTGAGGACCTGAGGACCTGAGGACCTGAGGACCTGAGGACCTGAGGACCTGAGGACCTGAGGACCTGAGGACCTGAGGACCTGAGGACC
>NZ_JBSFTY010000156.1:0-7964 GCF_053591515.1 Streptomyces sp. NPDC003011 | reverse complement strand
TGAAGGGAACCACCAGGAACACATGCAATGGAACACACTTTCGATTAAGGAGTACGCTGGACTCACGACCAGGCACCACCTCCAGGGCTCCCTGTTCGACCAGACCGACCAGCTGAGGCTCGGCCCCCTCGACGGGATCCGCCGGACCGGCCTCGGCCTCGGCGCCTGGATCGACGTGCTGCCCGGATGGCTCAGCGGGTCCGACGTCCTGTTCGAACAGCTGGCCGCCGACGTGCCGTGGCGCGCGGAGCGCCGGAAGATGTACGACCAGGTCGTCGACGTACCGCGACTGCTGGCGTTCTACGGCGCGGGCGACACGCTGCCGCACCCGCTGCTGGCGGAGGCCCGCGACGCGCTCGGCGCGCACTACGCCGAGGAGCTGCGCGAGCCCTTCACCACCGCGGGGCTGTGCTACTACCGCGACGGCCGGGACAGCGTCGCCTGGCACGGCGACCGGATCGGACGGGGCGCGCACGAGGACACGATGGTCGCGATCCTCTCCGTGGGCACCCCCAGGGACCTGCTGCTGCGCCCGGCGCGCGGCGGCGACACGATCCGCCGGCCGCTCGGGCACGGCGACCTGATCGTGATGGGCGGCTCCTGCCAGCGGACCTGGGAGCACTCGATACCGAAGACCGCGCGTGCCGCGGGACCGCGCATCAGCATCCAGTTCCGGCCGCACGACGTGCACTGAGGAGTCCCGGCCGCACGACATGCGCTGTGAGGCACGAGGACAGCGTGCGCCGGGGCGGAGGGCGGCCGCTACGCGCGCGGGGGCTGCCTCGGCGGACGGTGCCGGAGGCGGCCCGGGCCTCGTTCCGCCGGGCGGCACGGGTGGGGCAAGGCGGGTCCGAGCGGCGCGCGGGCGATCCCGGACCCGCTGATCCCGGCCCCGTGATCATCTGCTTTGCTGTGCCCGTCGAGCAGCGACTCACCAGGCGGGGACGATCATGCGGGCACACGTGCAGCACGTAGCCGACGGCGCCTATCTGGTGCACGGCAGCAACACGAACTGGGTGATCCTCGCCGAGGGGGACGCCGTGACGCTGGTCGACACCGGCTACCCCGGCGACCGGGAGCAGCTCCTCGCCTCCCTGACGGAGGTGGGCAGTTCGCCGGAGGCGGTCGCGGCCGTCCTGATCACGCACGCCCACAACGACCACCTGGGCTCCGCCGAGTACCTGCGCGCCACCCACGGCACGCCCGTGTACCTGCACGAGGCCGAAGTGCCGCACGCCCGCCGGGAGTTCCTGCACCAGGTGGACGTCAAGGCGGTCCTGCGCAACGGGTGGCGGCCAGGTGTGCTGCCGTGGGCCGTGCACGCGATCCGTTCCGGCGGCACCGCGCACGTCCCGGTCGCCTCGCCCCGGCCGTTCCCCACGACGGGCCCGCTCGACCTGCCCGGCCGTCCCGTCCCCGTGCACACCCCGGGCCACACCGACGGCCACGCCGCCTTCCACCTCCCGGACCGGGGCATCGTGATCTCGGGCGACGCCCTGGTGAGCGGCCACCCCACCTCCCGGGCCGAGGGGCCGCAGCTGCTGCCCGACATGTTCCACCACGAGCGCGCCCGGGCCGTGGCGTCGCTGGAGGTGCTCGAAGGGCTGGAGGGCGATCTGCTGCTGCCCGGGCACGGGCCCGCGCACCGCGGTCCGGTCCGTGAAGCGGCGCTTCAGGCCCGGGAGCGCGCGCTCTAAGGTGAGGTGACGATCACCGCGAGGCACCACGCACGACGCGACAGAAGGACACGCGACCCATGGCTCTGCAGATCAGCGCGACCAATCCGGAGCACCCCGCGCTCCTGCTCGGACTGCCGTGGCACCTCCCCCTGGAGGAGTGGCCCGAGAAGTACCTCGTGCCGCTGCCGCGCGGTATCTCCCGCCACGTCGTGCGCTACGCCCGCGCCGGCGACGAGGTGATCGCGGTCAAGGAGCTCGCCGAACGCCCGGCGCTGCGCGAGTACGAGCTGCTGCGCGACCTGGACCGGCTCGGCATCCCCGCCGTCGACCCGCTGGCCGTGGTCACCGGGCGCACCGACGCCGACGACGCCCCGCTGGAGCCGGTGCTGGTCACCCGCCACCTGGGCGGCTCGATGCCGTACCGGTCGATGTTCGAGACGACGATGCGGCCCGCGACCATGCACCGGCTGATGGACGCGCTGGCCGTGCTGCTGGTGCGGCTGCACCTCGCCGGGTTCGCCTGGGGCGACTGCTCCCTGTCCAACACGCTGTTCCGGCGCGACGCGGGCGCGTACGCCGCGTACCTCGTGGACGCCGAGACCGGTGACCTGCATCCGCAGCTCAGCCCCGGGCAGCGCGACTACGACCTGGAGCTGGCCCGCGTCAACATCAGCGGCGAACTGCTCGACCTGGAGGCGTCCGGGGCGCTGCACCCGTCCGTGGACCCGGTCGAGTTCGGCAAGGAGATCTGCGCCCGCTACGGGGGCCTGTGGCAGGAGCTGACCCGCAGGTCGGTGTACCCGGCGGGCAAGTACCACTACATCGAACGCCGGATCCGCCGACTCAACGAGCTCGGTTTCGACGTGGCCGAGATGCAGATCGAGCACTCCTCCAACGGCGACACGGTCACCTTCGTGCCCAAGGTCGTGGACGCGGGCCACCACCAGCGCCAGCTGCTGCGGCTCACCGGCCTGGACGCCGAGGAGAACCAGGCCCGCCGGCTGCTGAACGACCTGGAGAGCTGGATGGCCACCCAGGACGACTACGCCCCGGGCGACCCGCTCGCCGCGCGCCCCGAGGTACTCGCCCACCGCTGGGTGCGGGACGTGTTCCGCCCCACCGTGCGGGCCGTGCCGCTCGAACTGCGCGGCTCGATGGACCCGGCCGAGATCTACCACGAGCTGCTGGAACACCGCTGGTACCTGTCCGAACGCGCGCAGCACGACATAGGGCTGGACACGGCGGTGCAGGACTACATCGAGAACATCCTCCCCAAGGCACGGGAGACCCTCCAGCCCACCCCCTCCGCCGACTGACTCAGGCCGGCGGCACCACGGCCACCGGGCAGCCCGCGTGGTGCAGCACCCCGTGAGCCACCGATCCGATGCGGGCGCCCACCGCCGTCCGGCGGGCGCGGCGTCCGACCACCATCAGCTGGGCCCGCCCGGCCACCGACAGCAGGACCTGCCCGGCGCTGCCCATCTCCACGTGCTCGACGACCGGCACCTCGGGGAAGCGGTCCCGCCACGGCTGGAGCGCCGCGGACAGCGCCTTCTTCTCGTACGGCTCCAGACCGCCGGCCTCGTCGAGGAGCCTGAGCGAACCGGGGCTGTAGGCGAAGACCGGCGGCAGCGTCCAGGCCCGTACCGCACGCACCGTGGCGCCGCGCGCCGCGGCCGTCTCGAAGGCGAACCGCAGGACCTCGGCGCTGTCCTCCGGGTCGCCCTGCTGGCCGACGACGATCTCGCGGCCCGCCGCCTCGGCCGCCGGCTCGTCCCCGGCACGCACCAGCACGACCGGCCGCGCCGCCTCCACGATCACCTGCTGGCCGACCGAGCCGACCAGGAAACCGACGACCCGGCCGTGGCCGCGTGAGCCGAGCACCAGCATCTCGGCGTCCGCCGCCGCGGCGACCAGTGCCTCCACCTCGGGACCCTGGACCACGTCGGTGGACACCTCCAGCTCCGGGTGCCGCTCGGTGACGGTCCGGGCGGCCTCGCCCACCGCCTCCCGGGCCCAGCCGGCCTGGACGTCGGGGTTCGCCGCCTCGACCACCTCGTGCGACTGGTACCGCCAGGCGTGCACCACCCGCAGAGCGAGCTTTCGGCGGGCCGCCTCCCGGGCCGCCCAGGCCAGCGCGGCCAGGCTCTCCTCGGTTCCGTCGACCCCTGCCGTGATCGGGCGTGTCATACGGGTGCCTCCCCTGTGTCGTGTGTCGTGTGTCGTGTTCATGTGCGTCGGTCCCAGTCTTCACTACGCTGTCGGGATGACCTTGGAGTGGGAGCAGCTTGTCGTGGACGCGGCCGACCCGGTGGCCCTGGGCCGGTGGTGGGCCGAGGCGCTCGGGTGGGTGGTGGTGACCGACGATCCCGAGGAGTACGAGATCCGGCCGGAGAAGGACCGCCTGCCGGGGCTGCTCTTCGTGCCGGTGCCGGAGGGCAAGACCGTCAAGAACCGCCTGCACCTCGATTTCCGGCCCGCCGACCAGGAGGCCGAGGTGGCCCGGCTGCTCGCCCTCGGGGCACGGCAGGCGGACGTCGGCCAGGGCGAGCAGACCTGGGTCGTGCTCACGGATCCGGAGGGCAACGAGTTCTGCGTGCTGGGCGCGCGCCGCGCCTGAGAGTTGGCCGCGTGTGCCCTGTCCTGTGCCGGTAGCGCACCGTCGCGGACATCCCGAAGCGGACGATGGCGATCGAACATACGATGGCCTGGAGCCGGCACGGCGGCTGAAAGACAACGTGGCGCGCCGTGCCGTCGGTCCGACCTCGGGGTGGGAGACGTATGGCACAGGCCGCGGACGCGACGCGGACCGTCATCTTGACCGTGGACGACGACCCGGGAGTCTCCCGGGCCGTCGCCCGGGACCTGCGGCGCCGCTACGGCGAGTCGTACCGGATCGTGCGCGCGGAGTCCGGCGAGTCCGCGCTGGAGGCGCTGCGTGAACTGAAGCTGCGCGGCGATCTGGTGGCCGTGATCCTCGCGGACTACCGGATGCCGCAGATGAACGGCATCGAGTTCCTGGAGCAGGCCCTGGACGTGTATCCGGGGGCGCGGCGGGTGCTGCTGACGGCGTACGCGGACACCAGCGCGGCGATCGACGCGATCAACGTCGTCGACCTGGACCACTACCTGCTCAAGCCGTGGGACCCGCCCGAGGAGAAGCTGTACCCGGTCCTGGACGACCTTCTGGAGGCGTGGCGGCGCAGCGACTTCAGGCCGGTGCCCGCCACCAAGGTGGTCGGCCACCGCTGGTCGGCGCGTTCGTCGGACGTGCGGGAGTTCCTGGCCCGCAACCAGGTGCCCTACCGCTGGTACTCGGCGGACGAGCCCGAGGGGCAGCGGCTGCTGGCCGCGGCCGGGCAGGACGGGCAGCGGCTGCCCCTGGTGATCACCCCGGACGGCACGCCCCTGCTGGAGCCGGAGGCGCCCGAGCTGGCCGCGCGGGTGGGGCTGGCCACGACACCGGCGGCGGACTTCTACGACCTCGTCGTCATCGGCGGCGGCCCGGCCGGGCTCGGCGCGGCGGTGTACGGGGCTTCGGAGGGGCTGCGGACCGTGCTGGTGGAGCGGTCGGCGACCGGCGGGCAGGCGGGGCAGAGTTCCCGCATCGAGAACTATCTGGGCTTCCCCGACGGTGTGTCGGGCGCTCAGCTGACCGACCGGGCACGGCGGCAGGCGACGAAGTTCGGCGCCGAGATCCTCACCGCGCGCGAGGTGACGGGGCTGGAGGCCAACGGCTCCGCGCGGGTCGTCCGGTTCTCCGACGGCTCGGCCGTCGCCGCGCACAGCGTGATCCTGGCGACCGGCGTGTCGTACCGGCAGCTGGAGGCGCCGGGCGCCTCGGACCTGACCGGCTGCGGGGTGTTCTACGGTTCGGCGCTGACCGAGGCGGCCTCCTGCCAGGGCCACGACGTGTACATCGTGGGCGGGGCCAACTCGGCGGGCCAGGCGGCGATGCACCTCGCCCGGGGCGCCAAGTCGGTGACCCTGCTGGTGCGCGGTCCGTCGCTGGCCGCGTCGATGTCGCACTACCTCATCCAGCAGATCGAGGAGGCGCCGAACATCACGGTGCGCTGCGGCACGGTCGTGGACGCGGTGCACGGCTCCGGGCACCTGGAGCAGCTGACGCTGCGGCATGTGGAGAGCGGCGAGAGCGAACTCGTCGACGCGCAGTGGATGTTCGTGTTCATCGGCGCGGCCCCGCTGACCGACTGGCTGGACGGCGCGGTGCTGCGGGACGAGCACGGGTTCATCCTGTCCGGGCCCGATCTGACGCCCGACGGCCGGCCGCCGGCCGGCTGGGAGCTGGACCGGCCGCCGTACCACCTGGAGACCAACATTGCGGGCGTGTTCGTCGCGGGCGACGCGCGCGCCGAGTCCGCGAAGCGGGTCGCGTCCGCCGTCGGAGAGGGAGCCATGGCCGTGATGCTGGTCCACCGGTATCTGGAGCAGTCGTGAGCGGGCGGCCGATGCCGTGCAGCCCGCGGGAGATCGGGGCGCTGTTCCTGTTCGAGAAGCTGGCCCCCGAGCAGTTGGGGCGGCTGTGCGCCGCGGGGCGGGTGGAGAGGTTCGAGCCCGGACCGGTCTACACCGAGGGCGAGCCCGCCACCTGCTTCTACGTGATGATCGAGGGCACGGTGGTGCTCTCCCGCCGGGTCGGCGGCGACGACGTGGAGGTCAGCCGGACCTCGCAGCGCGGGGTGTACGCGGGGGCGATGCAGGCGTATCTGGGTGACCGGGTGCCCCAGGTGTACAACAACTCGATGCGCGTCACGGAACCGACCCGGTTCTTCGTGCTGCCCTCCGAGACGTTCGCGCGCTTCATGCAGGAGTGGTTCCCGATGGCGGTGCACCTGCTGGAGGGGCTGTTCTTCGGGTCGAAGAGCACCCAGCAGGCCGTCGGGCAGCGCGAACGGCTGCTGGCGCTCGGCTCGTTGTCCGCGGGGCTCACCCACGAGCTCAACAACCCCGCGGCGGCGGCCGTACGGGCGACCGCGACGCTGCGGGAGCGCGTGGGCAAGATGCGGCACAAGCTGCGGGTGATCTCCGCGGGCTCGTACGCGCCGGAGGTCCTGGCGAACCTCATCGAGATCCAGGAGCGCACCGCCGAACGCGTCGCCAAGGCCCCTGTGCTGAGCCCGCTCGAGGCCTCCGACCGGGAGGACGCCGTCACCGACTGGCTCGACGACCACGACATCCCGGAGGGCTGGCGGATCGCCCCCACCTTCGTGCAGGCCGGTCTCGACATCGACTGGCTGGACCAGGTGGCGGCGGCCGTGGACGGGGAGATCCTGCCGAGCGCGATCGGCTGGCTCAACTACACGGTCGAGACCGAGCTGTTGATGGACGAGATCGACGATTCCACCACCCGCATCTCCCATCTCGTCGACGCGGCCAAGCAGTACTCGCAGCTCGACCGGGCCCCGTTCCAGGTGGCCGACGTGCACGACCTGCTGGACAGCACGCTGCTGATGCTGTCGGGCAAGATCGGCCCCCGGATCAGGGTCGTCAAGGAGTACGACCGTACGGTGCCGAAGATCCCGGCGTACCCGGCGGAGCTCAACCAGGTGTGGACCAACCTGATCGACAACGCGGTCCACGCCATCGACGGCACGGGCGGGGAGGGGACCCTGACCGTGCGGACGGCCCTGGAGCACGACCGGCTGCTGGTGGAGTTCCGCGACACCGGGCCCGGCGTGCCGAAGGAGATCCGCGGCCGTATCTTCGACCCGTTCTTCACCACCAAGCCGGTCGGCGAGGGGACCGGGCTGGGCCTGGACATCTCCTGGCGGATCGTCGTCAACAAGCACCACGGCTCCCTCCAGGTCGAGTCCGAGCCGGGTGACACCCGCTTCCAGGTCCTGCTCCCGCTCACGACCGCGGAGCCCGGCACATCATCCGAGGAGCCCGTATGACCAGCGACCACGCGATCGACGGAATCGACCCCGCCGTCCCGCCGAGCGGGGCGGGCTGCCTGGAGTGCGACGCCGGCGGCGGCTGGTGGTTCCATCTGCGGCGCTGCGCGCAGTGCGGCCACATCGGGTGCTGCGACTCCTCCCCCTCCCAGCACGCCACCGCGCATTTCCGGGACACGGGGCACCCCCTGGTGCGGAGCTTCGAGCCCGGCGAGGGCTGGTACTGGAACTACGCCACGAACGAGCTGTACGAGTCGGGGCCGGAGCTCGCGGCGCGACTGCTGGCGCAGCCCCAAGACCCGCTACGACTACGGCCGGTTCTTCGACGAGTGGTCCGACCGGGACCTCGCGGAGATGGTGCTGGCGGCCC
>NZ_JBSFTY010000155.1:0-11142 GCF_053591515.1 Streptomyces sp. NPDC003011 | reverse complement strand
AGCAGTTCGCGCAGCTCCGCCTGGCCGAGCAGTTCCGCCAGCAGACGCGAGTCCAGGGAGAGCCCCTCCTTGGCGCCCTGCTGGCCGGGGGCGGGCGGTACGTCGGGGCCGCCGACCGGCGCGCAGCCGGAGGCGATGGCCGCGGCGGCGAGCACGGCGATGCCGCCCCGCACCGCCGCGGATGACCGACTTTTGTATTTTTGTCCTACCGTTCGCATGGTGCCGGATCCTCGCAGGCCGCTCCCGCGCGCCCCGGGCGACACCGCCGCCGGAGGCGGACCGTCCACCGACTGGCCCACAATGAGCCGGTGAACGACCTCGCTCTCCTCCTCACCCCCGAAGGCCGTGCCCTCCTCGACGAGGTGCGCGACACCGACCCCGCCGACGAGCTCGCCGTCGCCACCCGGCTGCGCCGCGCGCACCCCGCCGCACTGGTGTCGGCGGCGCTCGGGCAGGCGCGGCTGCGGCAGCGGGCGGCGGCGAAGTTCGGGGCCGGGGACGCCGGGCGGATGTTCTTCACCCCGAACGGGGTCGAGCAGTCGACCCGGGCGAGCGTGGCGGCGTACCGGGCGCGGCGGCTGAGGGAGCTGGGCGTGACCTCCGTGGCCGACCTGTGCTGCGGGATCGGCGGCGACGCCGTCGCGTTCGCGCGGGCCGGAGTCCGGGTGCTGGCGGTGGACCGCGACCCGGTGACGGCGGCGGTGGCCCGGGCGAACGCGGACGCGCTCGGCCTCGCCGGCCTCATCGAGGTGCGGGAGGCGGACGTCACGGAGGTCGACACGGCCGCGTACGACGCCGTGTTCGTCGACCCGGCGCGGCGCGGCGGCCGGGGCCGGATCTTCGACCCGGAGGCGTACTCGCCGCCGCTGTCCTGGGCGGTGGGCGCGGCGTCCAGGGCCCGGTGGGCCGCGCTGAAGGTCGCCCCGGGCATCCCGCACGAGGCCGTCCCGGCCGAGGCCGAGGCCGAGTGGATCTCGGACGGCGGGGACGTGAAGGAAGCGGTGCTGTGGTTCGGCACCGAGCCGGGAGCGGTCCGCGCCACCCTGCTGCCCGGCCCGCGCACCCTCCTCGGCCGGGGCCTGCCGGACCCCCGGGTCCGCCCCGTCGGCCGCTACCTGTACGAGCCCGACGGCGCCGTCATCCGCGCCCACCTGGTCGCCGAGGTCGCCGACCGGCTCGACGGCGGACTGCTCGACGCCACGATCGCCTACGTGACCTCCGACGAGCTCCGCCCGACCCCGTACGCCACCGCCTACGAGATCACCGACCGGCTGCCGTTCAACGTCAAGAAGCTGAAGGCGCTGCTGCGGGAACGGGAGGTCGGGATCCTGACCGTGAAGAAGCGCGGGTCGGCGGTGGAGCCGGAGGAGCTGCGCCGCAAGGCGCTCCCCAAGCAGCACGGGCCCCACTCGGCCACCGTGTTCCTGACCCGGGTCGCGGGAGCCCCCACGATGCTGCTGGGCCACCGGACGGGGTGACGCCCGGCGCACCGGCACGGGTCCGGCTCGCGACCGCGGACTGTGACCCGTCACGCGCGCCGGAATCACTCGGAGATTTTTCCCGGCCCGGCCCGTCCGGCCCGTGCCGGACAGGCCCCCCGGTGCCCGGGGGCCGCGGTCAGCGCAGTGACTCCCAGAGCTCGCCCGCCTCCGGCTCCTCGGCCACCACCCGGTTGCTGTCCGATGGTGCCGGCACCACCGGCATGGTCACCGTGGTCATCTCGTCCGCGGACAGCCCCCGCAGGCTCTGCCCGAGCCGTATCAGCTCGCTCAGCGAGTCGAGGCCGGTGTCCGTGGTGAGGCTGCCGGTGACCGCGTCTGCCACGCTGTACAGCCGGGTCGGGTCGGAGAGCAGGTCGGTCGAGGAGATCTGCTCCAGCAGCGCCTTCACCAGCTTCTGCTGGAGGCCGATGCGGCCGAGGTCGCTGCCGTCGCCGACGCCGTGCCGGGTACGGGCCAGGGCGAGGGCCTGCGCGCCGTCGAGTTCGTGGGTGCCGGCGTCCAGCTTCAGGTGGCTGTCCTCGTCGTCGATGTCCTCGTCCGTGGTGACGGTGACCCCGCCGAGCGCGTCCACGAGCTTCGCGAAGCCCGCGAAGTCGATCTCGATGTAGTGGTCCATGCGCACGTCGGTGAGCGACTCGACCGTCTTCACCGCGCACACCGCCCCGCCCACCGAGAACGCGCTGTTGAACATCGCGCCGTACCGCTCGGCCGTCGAGTCGCCCGACGGCAGCGGGCAGGAGGGCCGGGTGACGAGCGTGTCGCGCGGGATGCTGACCACGGTCGCCGTCGTCCGGCCGGCGTCCAGGTGCACCACCATCGCCGTGTCGGACCGGGCGCCCTCGCTGGTGCCGCCGCCGAGTTCCTGGTTCTCCTTGCCGCTGCGCGTGTCCGAGCCGAGGACCAGGATGTTGAGGGATCCGGTGGGCAGCGGGGAGGCGGCGGCGGTACCGGACGAGGACGGTGTCGTCACCGCCTTGGGCGGGCGGTCGTCGCCGAGCGCGCCGTTGATGTCGACGCTCTTGATGTTGCTGTTGAGATGCCAGTACGCCCAGCCCGCCGCCGCGACGCCGAGTACCAGCACCCCCGCCAGAGTGAGGCCGGCGGTCTTGAGCACCGCCGACCGCCGGCCGGCTCTTCTGGCCGCGTCCCCGTTCTCGTCGCTGCTCTCGTCATGTCCGGTCACGGACCTGAACATAATTCCGATTTATTGCGCGAAGGAACCTCCTACCTGCATTCCTTCGGGAATTCTCAGACTTCTCGCCCGGAAGCGAGCATTCCGTGACGGACCGTCACCCCAAGGTCACCGTCGGCACCGGATTGCCCCCGCTCCACGACCCGTTGAACCCGAAGGTCACCGAGCCGCCGCTGGGCACCGACCCGTTGTAGGAGGCGTTGGAGCAACTGACCACCGCGCCCGACTGCGTACAGCTCGCGTTCCAGGCCTGGGTGATCCGCTGTCCCGCACCGAAGGTCCAGCCGGCCTTCCAGGACGACAGCGCGGCCCCCGTGCAGGCGATCCTGACCTGCCCCGTGAACCCGGTGTCCCACTGGCTGGTCACGCTGTAGGCCGCCGTGCAGGCACCCGTCGGCGGGGTCGTGGTCCCGCCGAGCGCCTCGGCGATCGCGTGGTACGCGGGTTTCGGCGCGTAGTTCTCGTCGTACGGGGTCGCCGCGCCCTGGCCCGGGAAGGTGTCCGGGATCCAGGAGTCGGAGTCGGTGAAGCCCCAGACGGTGACACCGACGCACCGCGCCACCGCCACGCAGGCGTTCACGACCGCCTTGTAGTCGGCGGCCTGCTGGGTCAGCTTGGCGCTGTCGGACGGGAGCTGCATGCGGATGTCCAGCTCGGTGATCGCCACGTCGACACCGAGATCGGCGAACCGCTGGATGTTCTGCTGGAGCGTCGACGGCACCTGGCCGACGATCAGGTGGGCCTGCAGCCCCACCCCGTCGATCGGGACGCCGCGCTCCTTGAGGGACTTGACCAGGTTGTACAGAGCGGTGCTCTTCGCGTTGACGCCCTCGACGTTGTAGTCGTTGATGTACAGCCTGGCGGCGGGGTCGGCGGCGCGGGCGGCGGTCAGGGCCTGGGCGATGTAGTCGGCGCCGAGGCCGTTGTACCAGAGGGTCTGCCGGTAGGTGCCGTCCTCGTTGAAGGGCTCGTTCACCACGTCCCAGGTGGCGAGGCGGCCCTTGTAGCGGCCGACCTCGGTCGCGATGTGGTCCTTCATCAGCTGGCTCAGCTGGGCCGGGGTCCAGGTGCCGTTGTCCAGCCAGCCGGGGTTCTGGCTGTGCCAGACCAGGGTGTGGCCGCGCACCTGCTGGCCGTGGGCCTCGGCGAAGTCGACGATCCGGTCGGCCTCGGCCCAGTCGAAGGTGCCCCGGGCCGGCTCGACCGAGCCCCACTTCATGGCGTTGCCCGGGGTGAGCGCGTTGAACTCGCGCCCGGCGATCTCGCCGTAGGTGCCGGTGAGCTTGGAGCCGGTGACCGCCGTGCCCATGACCTTGCCCTTGGCGGCGGCGAGGTCGCGCAGGGGCGCGTCGGCGGCCTGGGCGCCGGTCGTGCCGGCGGCGAGCAGGGCACCGACGGCTGTGATTCCGGCGAACAGGGCGGTGCAGCGCACGCGCAGGGAGGTTCTGGGAGTTCCGGAGGTTCTGGTTCTGAAGGTTCTGGTTCTGAAGGTTCCGGGGGTTCTGGAGGTTCTGGAGGTTCTCAATGCGGGTGCCTCCGAAAGTTTCGGTCGTTCAACCGATTGACTTCGGAGGAGTGTGGAGGGAGGCGCCCCGCCCGTCAATACGTCACCTTCCGGCCACCCGAGGCGCGAGGGTCACGCCGGGGACGCGAGGCTCACGCCGGAGGCGCCCCGGTGCTCGCCCGCACCACCAGGCTCGTCGCCAGTTCCACCCGGGTCGCCGCCGCGGACCCCTCCTCCCGCCCGAGGTCGAGGACCAGCTTCGCGGCCGCCTCCGCCATCTCCGTCAGCGGCTGCCGCACGGTCGTCAGCGGCGGGCCCACCCAGGGCGCCACCGGCAGATCGTCGAACCCGACCACGCTCAGGTCCTCCGGGATCCTGAGCCCCAGCTCGCGCGCGGCCTCGTACAGACCGAGCGCCTGGAGGTCGTTGCCGGCGAAGACGGCGGTCGGCCGGTCCGGGCGGCGCAGCAGTTCCAGTCCCCGCCGGTAGCCGGCCTCGTGGTGGAAGTCGCCGGCCACGATCAGCTCCGGGTCCACCGGCAGCCCGGCGGTCTCCAGGGCCGCCCGGTAGCCGTCGACGCGGGCCCGGCTGCACATCATCCGGGACGGCCCGGTGATCGCGCCGATGCGGGTGTGCCCGAGGTCGACCAGATGCCGGGTGGCGGCGAGCCCGCCCTGCCAGTTGGTGGCGCCGATGGAGGGCACGTCGGCGCCCGGGTCGCCGGCCGGGTCCATCACGACGAACGGGATGGAGCGGCTGTTCAGCAGGGCGCGCTGGGACTCGTCGAGCCCGGACAGTACGAGGATCACGCCGTGCGGGCGGCGGGCGGCGACCTGGTCGGCCCAGGTGCGTCCCGGGGTGAGCCGCCCCGCGCTCTCGCTCAGCACCACGCTCAGCCCGGCGTCCCGGGCCACGTTCTCCACGCCCCGGATGACCTCCATCGCCCAGGCGCTCTCCAGTTCGTGGAAGACCAGGTCGATCAGGGGTGAGCGGCTGGCCTCGGCGCGGCGGCGCCGGTAGCCGTGGGCGCGCAGGAGTTCCTCCACCCGGCTGCGGGTCGCCGGGGCGACATCGGCGCGGCCGTTGAGGACCTTCGAAACTGTCGGCGCCGAAACGCCGGCCTCACGGGCGATCTCGGCAAGGGTCGCGGTCTGTGCGGCCCGTGCCGCCGAGGGGATTGTCGTCCGGGTTTCCGCGGGCTCCGGGGGTGTCATGGCGGCGATCGTATCCCTGCGCGACCTCTTGACGAACCCCCCTCACCGCCCTAGGTTCCCAAAACATTCGACTTACATCTCGAAACATTCGCGAGAGGGCCCTCCACCCCGACAGGAGTTTCATGACCACCGCCCCCTGGCGTGACCCCGCCCTGCCCGCCGCCGCCCGCGTCGACGACCTCCTCCCCCGGATGACCCTGGAGGAGAAGACCGCCCAGCTGTACGGCGTATGGGTGGGCGCCAGCACGGACGGCGACGGGGTCGCCCCCCTCCAACGCGAGATGACCACCGACGTCGACTGGGACGAGCTGATCACCCACGGTCTGGGCCAGCTCACCCGCCCCTTCGGCACGGCCCCGGTGGACCCGGCGCTGGGCGCGCAGGCACTGGCCCGCGCCCAGCGCCGTATCGTCGAGGCCGGCCGCTTCGGCATTCCCGCGCTCGCCCACGAGGAGTGCCTGGCCGGTTTCACCGCCTGGCAGGCGACCGCCTACCCGGTCCCGCTGGCCTGGGGCGCCACCTTCGACCCCGGGCTGGTCGAGGAGCTGGGCCGCCGCATCGGCCAGGACCTGCGCTCGGTCGGCGTCCACCAGGGGCTCGCGCCGGTCCTGGACGTCGTACGGGATCTCCGCTGGGGCCGGGTCGAGGAGACCATCGGCGAGGACCCGTACCTGGTCGGCACCGTCGGCTCCGCCTATGTGCGGGGTCTGGAGTCGGCCGGGATCGTCGCCACGCTCAAGCACTTCGCCGGGTACGCCTCCTCGGCCGGCGCCCGCAACCAGGCCCCGGTACGGGCCGGTGTCCGGGAGGTCGCGGACATCACGCTCCCGCCGTTCGAGATGGCCCTGCGCGAGGGCGGCGCCCGCTCGGTGATGGCCGCGTACACGGAGACGGACGGCGTCCCGGCGTCGGCGGACCCGGGACTGCTGACCGGACTCCTGCGCGAGCGCTGGGGGTTCACGGGCACCGTGGTCGCCGACTACTTCGGCATCGGCTTCCTGCAGACCCTGCACCGGGTGGCGGGCACCGAGGCGGAGGCGGCGCACGCGGCGCTCGCGGCCGGCATCGACGTGGAGCTGCCGACCCTGAAGTGCTACGGCCGCCCGCTCCTGGAGGCGGTCCGGGCGGGCGAGATCCCCGAGGACCTGGTCGACCGCGCGGTCCGGCGCGTGCTGCTCCAGAAGTGCGAACTGGGCCTGCTGGACGAGGACTGGCAGCCCGAGCCGGCCGGCCGGATCAACCTGGACTCCGCGGCGAACCGCGCGCTGGCCCGCCGGCTGGCCGAGGAGTCGGTGGTCCTGCTGGACAACCCGGACGGCCTGCTCCCGCTGGCCCCGGACACCAGGATCGCGGTGGTCGGTCCGCGCGCGGCGGACGCGCTGGCCATGCTCGGCTGCTACTCCTTCCCGTCCCATGTGCTCACGCACCACCCCGAGGTGGCGACGGGCATCGAGATCCCGACGCTGCTGGAGTCGCTGCGCGCCGAACTCCCCGACGCGAAGGTCACGTTCGCGCAGGGCTGCGGGGTCTCCGACCCGGACACCACGGGCTTCGAGGAGGCGGTGGCCCGCACCGCGGAGGCGGACGTGTGCGTGGCGGTCCTCGGCGACCGGGCGGGCCTGTTCGGCCGGGGCACCTCCGGCGAGGGCTGCGACGCGACCGACCTGCACCTGCCGGGCGTGCAGTCCGCGTTGCTCGACTCGCTGGTGGCGACGGGCGTCCCGGTGGTGCTGGTGCTGCTGACCGGCCGCCCCTACGCGCTCGGCCGCTGGCACGGCCGGCTCGCCGCGGTCGTCCAGGCGTTCTTCCCGGGCGAGGAGGGCGGCCCGGCGGTCGCGGGAGTGCTGTCGGGCCGCGTGAACCCCTCCGGCCGCCTCCCGGTGAGCGTCCCGCACGACCGCGGCGGCCAGCCCTGGACCTACCTCCAGCCCCCGCTGGGCCTGGCGGGGGAGGTCAGCAACCTGGACCCGACCCCGCTGTACCCGTTCGGACACGGCCGTGCGTACACGGAGTTCACCTGGGCGGACTTCACCGGCGGCGCGGAACCCGCGACGATCGGCACGGACGGCTCGTACGACGTGTCGGTGACGGTCCGCAACACGGGCGAGCGGGCGGGGGCCGAGGTCGTCCAGCTGTACCTGCACGATCCGGTGGCCTCGGTGACCCGCCCGGACGTGCGTCTGATCGGTTACCGGCGGCTGGAGCTGGAGCCGGGCGAGGGCCGCCGGGTCACCTTCCGCTTCCACGCGGACCATTCGGCCTTCACCGACCGCCGCGGCCGGAGGGTGGTCGAACCGGGCGCGCTGGAACTACGGTTGGCGGTGTCCAGCGCGGAGGTGCGGCACACGGCCCGGCTGACCCTCACGGGACCGGTCCGGGAGCCGGGGCCGGACCGCAGACTGCGCTGCGAGACGGAGGTGTCGGGCGTGGGATGAGCCCGGCGCCGGGCCGCACGGGGGCACGGGGGATGCGATGGGCCGGTACGTCCACGACGAGGTGAGGGCGGCCATCGCCGCGGCGGCCGCGCTGTCCGTCACGGCGGCGGTGCTGTGCGCGGTCCGCGGGTTCCCGGAGCTGTCCGGCAGGTGGTGGCTGCCGCACGCCGTGCTGATCGCCGTCGTGGCGCTGTGGACGCCGGTGAAGGCGTCCCGGCTCAGGTGGGTCGGCAGGGCACGGGCCTACGAGGCAGCGGTCCCCTTGGCGGACCCGCCTGCGGGGGGCGACTCCCTGCGCCGCCGGCCGGTCCGCCTGACGGTCTTCGCCGGCTTCCTCGCGGCGGCGCTGGCCGTGTCCCTGCTGTGGGAGCCCGCCCTGACCCTGCTCCTTGGGTGGCGGGCGCTGTCCTGGCTGACCGAGAGCCTGGTCGCCGCCCGCTGGGAACGCCGGCACGGGGTGCTGCTGTGGCAGGGCCACGACGAGGACGACCCCTGGAAGCTGGCCTGCTCCCCGGTCAGTCCGACGCCACCGACTCGAACCGCCACCGGTGCACCGCCCGGGTGACCAGGTCGCCCCCGGGCTCCGGCAGTTCCGGCAGCTCGGCGTCGTAGGCCGCGTCCCACCAGGTGACGACCAGCACCCGGTCCGCCGGCGCCCGGAAGGTCTCCCGGCGCAGGGGCGCCCCGGGCAGCTCCTGCGCCCGCGCCCAGGCCAGCAGTTCCCCGCCCCGCCCGTCCGCCGCCCGGGCCTCCCACATCAACGCGACCGTCACGGGTACAGGTTCTCCTTGCTGACCTCGTGCACATGGTCGTGGCCCGGGACGTGCGGCTCCGTCACCGGCAGCGAGGAGTCCGCCGACAGGTCCCAGCCGGACGCCGGCCGGTTGCGGGCGACCATCTCCGCGCCCAGCGCGGCCACCATCGCCCCGTTGTCCGTGCACAGCTTGGGCCGCGGCACCCGCAGCCGGATCCCGGCCGCCTCGCAGCGCTCCTGCGCGAGGGCCCGCAGCCGCGAGTTGGCGGCCACTCCGCCGCCGATCATCAGGTGGTCGACGCCCTCGTCCTTGCAGGCCCGCACGGCCTTGCGGGTCAGCACGTCGACGACCGCCTCCTGGAAGGAGGCCGCCACGTCGCGCACCGGCACGTCCTCCCCCGCCGCCCGCTTCGCCTCGATCCAGCGGGCCACGGCCGTCTTCAGCCCCGAGAAGGAGAAGTCGTACGCCGCGTCGCGCGGCCCGGTCAGTCCGCGCGGGAACGCGATCGCCGCCGGGTCGCCCTCCTTCGCGTACCGGTCGATGACAGGGCCGCCCGGGAAGCCCAGGTTCAGCACCCGGGCGATCTTGTCGAAGGCCTCGCCGGCCGCGTCGTCGATGGTGGCGCCCATGGGCCGCACATCGGAGGTGATGTCGCTCGACAGCAGCAGGGAGGAGTGCCCGCCGGACACCAGCAGGGCCATCGTCGGCTCCGGCAGGGCGCCGTGCTCCAGCTGGTCCACGCAGATGTGGGAGGCGAGGTGGTTGACGCCGTAGAGGGGCTTGCCGAGCGCGTAGGCGTACGCCTTGGCCGCGGAGACACCGACCAGCAGGGCGCCGGCGAGCCCCGGACCGGCGGTGACCGCGATGCCGTCGAGGTCCTTCGCGCTCACCCCCGCCTCCTTCAGCGCGCGCTCGACGGTCGGCACCATCGCCTCCAGGTGCGCCCGGGAGGCGACCTCCGGCACCACCCCGCCGAAGCGGGCGTGCTCGTCGACGCTGGACGCGATGGCGTCGGCCAGCAGGGTGGTGCCGCGGACGATGCCGACACCGGTCTCGTCGCAGGAGGTCTCGATCCCCAGGACCAGGGGTTCGTCAGCCATGGATCTCGGTTCCTTGTACGTCGGGTGCGGAGGGGGCGCCGGGGGCGGGGCCGCTGTCGGACGCGACGGTCAGCCGCATCACGAGCGCGTCCACGTTGCCCGGCTGGTAGTAGCCGCGCCGGAAGCCGATGGGCGCGAAGCCGAAGCGCTCGTAGAGCTTCTGGGCGCGGGCGTTGTCCACCCGGCACTCCAGCATCACTTCGGCGCACTCGAAGGCGGTGGCGGCCCGCAGCAGCTCGGTCAGCAGCCGGCTGCCGAGGCCGGTGCCCTGGTGGTCGCGGGCGACGGCGATGGTCTGCACGTCCGCCAGCTCCCCGGCGGAGGCCAGTCCCGCGTATCCGACGATCCGCCCGTCACCGTCCTCGGCGACGACGTACCGCCGGGTCGCCTCGGGGCCCCGGGCATGCGCCAGTTCGGACCAGAACATCCCCCGCGACCAGGCGTCCTCGGGGAAGAGGTCCCGCTCCAGTTCGAGCACGGGGTCGATGTCCCACCAGCGCATCTCGCGCAGTCGAGGGGTCACGCTCGCTTCGGTCACTTCGGGGTGACCACCTTGTAGTTCTTGGGGACCTGGGCGTCGGGCCGGCGCAGGTACAGCGGCCGGGGCGCGGGCAGTTGCCCGCCCGTGCCGAGTCTCTCGGCCGCCAGCGACGCGAGGGCGGCGGCCGAGACGTGCTCGGGCTCGTGGGCGCTCGGGAAGGTGTCCGGGTACAGCAGCGCGCCCGCGCCGACGGCGGGCCGTCCCGCGACCCGGTCGGCGATGTCGGCGGGCCGGTCGACGGCGGGGTCGGTGAGGCGGGTGCGCGCGTCGGCGTACTCGGCCCAGTAGACCTCCTTGCGCCGGGCGTCGGTCGCCACCACGAAGGGCCCCTTGTCGATGTCGGCCGCGTACGCGAGGCCGTCCAGCGTGCACACGCCGTGCACGGGGACGCCGAGCGCGAGCCCGAAGGTCTCGGCGGTCATCAGACCGACGCGCAGTCCGGTGTAGGGGCCGGGGCCGATGCCGACGACGATCCCGGTGACCGCGTCGAGCTTGAGACCGGCCTCGGCGAACACCCGGTCCACGGCCGGCAGCAGCAGCTCCCCGTGCCGGCGCGCGTCCACCTGACTCGACGAGGCGATGACGTCCGTGCCGTCGTGCAGCGCGACGGTGACGGCGGGGGTGGCGGTATCCAGAGCGAGCAAGAGCACGCAAACAGCCTACGGCTCTCACGCGCCCGGCACCGACGTCCCGGCCGGGCGGTCACCTGCTGCTACCTTCGCCACGAAGCGCGGCGTACGACACAGAGGTGGGAGACCGTGACAAGCAGCAGCGCCGGATTCGTGGCCGGCCTCACCGTGGCGGCTCAGGCCGTCGTACAACGCGAAGAGGAGCCCTTCGGCGGTCACCTTGCCGCCGAGCCGGATGCCCTGGGCCCAGTAGGGGAGGGGCAGTTCGGG
>NZ_JBSFTY010000154.1:0-11252 GCF_053591515.1 Streptomyces sp. NPDC003011 | reverse complement strand
GCCGCGCGCGGGACACGGTTACCGGATCGCGGTGGTCAGTGACATCCACCTGGGTCCGGTGCTCGGCCGCGGGTTCGCCCAGAAGCCGGCGCCGTGCCGCCCGGCCGCCCGCCGGCTCCACGGCCTCGGTCCGGCCGGCGTGCGGCCCGGCGTCCGCCGGGTCGTCGTCACCGCCGCCGTCCGGGCCCTCACCGCCGTGTACGGCCCCTTGGCCGCCCTCGTACGCGTCACCCGCGTACCCGCCGCCGTACGCGTCCGCAAGGGCGTCACCCGCGTACCCGCCGCCGTACACCCGGTCGGCCCCGGGGCCGCCGACGGTCCCGTAGGTCTCGTGGGTCCCGTAAGCCTCGTGGCTCCCGTAGGCCTCGTAGGCCCCGGCAGCGCGGAGCTGTTCGGCGGATGCGCCGCACCCGGGGCAGGCGAGGGCGCCGTTGAGGTGCCTGCGGCACGGGTGGCAGTAGTCCATGACGCGTGGAAGATTAGGTTCCTCTCAGGCGGCGTTCATAGTCACAGCTGTGAAAGTTGTGTAGGGAAGCGGGCCTTCGGCGGGGTCACTTGCGACGAGGACGGACATCGCGCCGAAACCGCCGTCGAAAGCGCGGTCGAAAGCGGTGTCGAAACCGTTATGTGCTGGACCCATTGACACTCCCCTCGCCCCGTCCTTACTGTCACGCCAGCATTTCGAACGTGTGACGAAATTTCGAACACACGCGATCGAGCCACCCACAGACGAACAAGACGACGACGCAGCAAGGGGCTACTGCCGTGCGCATCACCGGAATCAGCACACACGTGGTCGGGACGCCGTGGCGCAACCTGACGTACGTCCAGGTGCACACCGACGAAGGCATCACGGGAGTCGGTGAGACCCGGATGCTGGGCCACACCGACGCGCTGATCGGATATCTGCGCGAGGCCGAGGTCAACCACATTCTGGGCTCCGACCCGTTCGCCACGGAAGACCTCGTGCGCCGGATGAAGTACGGCGACTACGG
Organism: Streptomyces sp. NPDC003011; assembly: GCF_053591515.1. Lineage (NCBI taxonomy): Bacteria > Bacillati > Actinomycetota > Actinomycetes > Kitasatosporales > Streptomycetaceae > Streptomyces > Streptomyces sp. NPDC003011. The sequence goes on along the minus strand of NZ_JBSFTY010000154.1, from coordinate 10,257 downwards.
GCGGGCCGGCGAGATCGTGATGTCCGGGATCGCCGTCATCGAGATGGCCTGCTGGGACATCAAGGGCAAGGCCCTCGGCGTGCCGGTGTGGCAGCTGCTCGGCGGCAAGGTCACCGACAAGGTCAAGGCGTACGCCAACGGCTGGTACACCACCGAGCGGACCCCGGAGGCCTACCACAAGGCCGCCCAGGGAGTCATGGAGCGCGGGTACAAGGCGCTCAAGATCGACCCCTTCGGCACCGGGCACTACGAGCTCGACCACCAGCAGAGCCTGTACGCCGTCTCCCTCATCGAGGCCGTGCGCGACGCCATCGGGCCGGACGCCGAGCTGATGCTGGAGATGCACGGCCGCTTCTCCCCCTCCACCGCCGTCCGGCTGGCCAAGGACCTCGCGCCCTTCAAGCCCGCGTGGCTGGAGGAGCCGGTGCCGCCGGAGAACCTGAAGGCGCTGGAGAAGGTCGCCGCCAAGGTCGACATCCCGGTCGCCACCGGTGAGCGGATTCACGATCGCATCGAGTTCCGCGAGCTCTTCGAGAGCCAGGCCGTCGACATCATCCAGCCGGACGTCGGCCACATCGGCGGCATCTGGGAGACCCGCAAGCTGGCCGCCACCGCCGAGACCCACTACATGCTGGTGGCCCCGCACAACGTCGGCGGCCCGGTGCTGACCGCCGCCTCCCTCCAGGTCGGCTTCACCTCCCCGAACTTCAAGATCCTCGAACACTTCAACGACTTCGCGGACGCGGAGATCAAGAAGGTCGTCAAGGGGGCGCCCGAGGTGATCGACGGGTACTTCCACCTGTCCGACGCGCCCGGACTCGGTGTCGAGCTGGACGTCGACGCCGCCGCCGAGTTCCCGCAGCAGCAGGCTCGGTTCGACCTGTGGGCCGAGGGTTGGGAGCAGCGCAAGCCGAAGGGCCCCAAGAAGTGAGCGAGGCCGTCGTCATCGAGGCGCCGGGCGAACACCGGCTGACCTCGCACGACCCCAGGCAGCCGGCGTCCGGGGAGGCGCTGGTGCGCGTCCACTCCGTCGGCATCTGCGGCAGCGACCGCGAGGTGTACCAGGGCAACCGGCCCGAGGGGTACGTCCGCTACCCGCTGACCCCCGGCCACGAGTGGTCAGGCACCGTCGAGACCGTCGGTGCCGGGGTGCCCGCGTCGCTGGTCGGCCGCAAGGTCGTCGGTGAGGGCTTCCGCAACTGCCAGGTGTGCGACCGCTGCCACGCGGGCGAGACGACGCTGTGCACGGCCGGGTACGAGGAGACCGGGTTCACCCAGCCCGGGGCCATGGCGGCCACCCTCACCCTCCCGGCACGTCTGCTGCACGTCCTGTCGGACGACGCCGACCTGACGGCGGCGGCCCTGCTCGAACCCGCGGCCTGTATCGCGGCCGCCGCCATGAAGGCGCACGCTCTGCCCGGCGAGCGGGTGGCCGTGGTCGGCACCGGGACGCTCGGCATGTTCGCCGTGCAGATCCTGAAGGCCGGCTCGCCGGCCGAGCTGCTGGTCGTCGGCACGCGCGACGACCGCGAGGCGCTGTCCCGCCAGTACGGCGCCACCGACTTCCGGCTCAGGAACCAGGAGCTCCCCGACGACTTCGACGTCGTCATCGAGACCGCCGGGTCCGCGTCCGCCGCGCGCACCGGCGCCTCCCTGCTCCGGCGCGGCGGACGCCTGGTCCTGACGGGCATCCCGGCGCCGGGCGCCGAGGGACTCGACCCGACGGACCTGGTCGTACGGCAGCTGGAGGTGCACACCGTCTTCGGGGCACCGCCGGACGCCTGGGCGCACACGGTGCGGATGTTCGGGGCCGGGCTGCTCGATCCGCTGCGGCTGGTCACGCACGAGCTGCCGCTGGACCGGTTCGCGCACGCCATCGAGCTGGTCGGGTCCGGTGATCCGAAGGTCGGAAAGGTGCTGCTCCACCCCTAGACGTACGCCGGTACGGGAGCGACCTGACGGCCCCCGTACCGGCGTACACCCACCCTTTCGCACCCAGAGCCGCGAACTTCGTCCGCACTACCGAACAGAAGGACAGCTTGTGACCGACGCTTCCGCCACGGCAGCCCGCAGGCCCGGTGAGCAGGCGCTCACCACTCTCGGCCTGGCCGCCCCCGCCCTCGACCCCGCCGACGCCTCGGCGCACACCTTCCCCGGCGGCGGCCGCTGGCGCACCGAGATCCCCTCGTGCGAGGGGCCCGAAGCGCTGGCCGTCATCCTCAAGGAGGCCTCGCGCCTCGACGTGCCGATCCACCGGATCAGCCAGGGCAGCGGCGTGTGGATGCTGACCGACGCCGAGATCACCGAGATGGTCGACGCCACCAACGAGCGTGACATCGAGCTCTGCCTGTTCACCGGCCCGCGCGGCACCTGGGACATCGGCGGCTCGACCCGGACCGACTCGCGCGGCGGGGGCCTGCGGGCCCGCGGCCACGACGCGGTCGCCGGGTGCGTCGAGGACGCCGTCCGGGCCACGGAGCTGGGCGTCAAATGCCTCCTCGTCGCCGACGAGGGCGTGCTGTGGACGCTGCACCGGGCGCGCCGCGCCGGGATCATCCCGGCCGACACCACCCTGAAGGTCTCGGCGCTGATCGGTCCGGTCAACCCGGCCGCGTACGCGGTGTACGAGAACCTCGGCGGCGACTCGATCAACGTGCCGAGCGACCTGACGCTCGATCACCTCACCGAGATCCGGCGGGTTTCCGCCGCCCCCATGGACATGTACATCGAGGCCCCGGACGATCTCGGCGGTTATGTGCGGATGTACGAGGTCGCCGAGCTGATCCGGCGCGGCGCACCGCTCTACCTGAAGTTCGGCCTGTCCAAGGCCCCGGCGCTCTACCCGTACGGCCACCACCTGCGCGATGTGACCCTGAGCTCGGCCCGGGAACGGGTGCGGCGCGGTCGGCTCGCCCTGGACCTGCTGGCACGGCACGGAGCGGACGGCGACATGGCCCCGCTCGGCTCGCGGCTGCCCGGTGATCTGCGTCGATTCGAAACGCCCTCATAACGTTCCGGACAACGCCCCTTCACAAAAGGCCACGCAGCCCCACACAATCGCACACACCTTCTCCTCGGTCTCATCCCGCAGCGCGTCGGGCAGCACCCCCGCACCGTCAGACCGAGCCCCGCCCGAAACATCAAGGATGATGATCATGCGCACTCGCCGCGCCGCACTCGCCGCCATAGCCGCCTCCGCCTCCCTGGCCCTCACCCTGTCCGCGTGCGGCCAGAGCGGTGAGGGCGGCAGCGAGGAGGGCTCCGGCAGCACCGAAGGCGCCACCATCGGCATCGCGATGCCCACCAAGTCCTCCGAGCGCTGGATCGCCGACGGCAACAACGTCAAGAAGGACCTGGAGTCCAAGGGCTACAAGACCAAGCTGGTCTACGGCGAGGACGACCCGGACCAGCAGGTCTCGCAGATCGAGAACCTGATCACCCAGGGCGTCAAGGCCCTGATCGTCGCGGCCATCGACAACAAGTCGATGAACAACGTCCTCCAGCAGGCCAAGGACGCCGACATCCCGGTGATCTCCTACGACCGCCTGATCCTCGGCACGGAGAACGTCGACTACTACGCCTCCTTCGACAACGAGAAGGTCGGCGAGCTCCAGGGCAACTACATCGTCGAGAAGCTCGGCCTGAAGGACGGCTCCAAGAAGGGCCCGTTCAACATCGAGCTCTTCGCCGGCTCGAACGACGACAACAACACCCGCTACTTCTTCCAGGGCGCGATGAACGTCCTGCAGCCCTACATCGACAAGAAGCAGCTCGTCGTCCGCTCCGGCCAGACCAAGCTGACCCAGGTCAGCACCCTGCGCTGGGACGGCGGCGTCGCCCAGAAGCGCATGGACGACATCCTCACCTCGGCCTACAAGAGCGAGCGGGTCGACGCGGTCCTGTCGCCCTACGACGGCATCTCCATCGGCATCCTCTCCGCGCTGAAGTCCGACGACTACGGCTCCAAGAGCAAGCCGCTGCCGGTCGTCACCGGCCAGGACGCCGAGGTCGCCTCGGTGAAGTCGATCATCGCGGGCCAGCAGTCGATGACCGTGTACAAGGACACCCGCGAGCTCGCCAAGGTCTCCTCGAACATGGTCGACGCGCTGCTGAACGACAAGAAGCCCGAGACGAACGACACCAAGACGTACGACAACGGCTCGAAGGTCGTCCCGGCCTACCTGCTGGAGCCGGTCGCCGTCGACAAGGCGAACTACCAGAAGGTCGTCGTCGACTCCGGCTACATCAAGGAAAGCGACCTGAAGTAACCGCCACCCCCTAGTGATTGGAAGGCACGACCATGGCGGGACCCGTCCTGGAAATGCGCTCGATCGTCAAGACCTTTCCCGGCGTCAAAGCGCTGTCGGACGTCACACTGACCGTCCAGCAGGGCGAGGTCCATGCCATCTGCGGGGAGAACGGCGCCGGCAAGTCGACCTTGATGAAGGTCCTCTCCGGCGTCCACCCGCACGGCACGTACGAGGGCGAGATCCTCTTCGAGGGTGACGTCTGCGAGTTCAAGGACATCCGGGCCAGTGAGCATCACGGCATCGTGATCATTCACCAGGAGCTGGCCCTGGTGCCCTACCTCTCCCTCGCGGAGAACATCTTCCTCGGCAACGAACACGCCACGCGCGGGTTCATCAACTGGAACGACACCCTCAAGCACGCCAGCGAACTGCTGCGCCGGGTCGGTCTCTCCGACCATCCGGAGACCCGCGTCGCCGACATCGGCGTGGGCAAGCAGCAGCTCGTGGAGATCGCCAAGGCGCTGTCCAAGAAGGTGAAGCTGCTCATCCTGGACGAGCCGACCGCGGCTCTGAACGACGAGGACAGCGGCAAACTCCTGGATCTCATCCTGGAGTTGAAGACCCAGGGCATCACCTCGATCATCATCTCCCACAAGCTGAACGAGATCCGCAAGGTCGCCGACTCGGTGACGATCCTGCGGGACGGGCGCACCATCGAGACGCTCGACGTGAAGGCGGCGGAGACGACCGAGGACCGGATCATCAGCGGGATGGTCGGCCGCGACCTGGAGAACCGCTTCCCGGAGCGCTCCCCGCACGAGCCGGAGGAGGGCCAGGCGCCCGCCCTGGAGGTCCGCAACTGGACCGTGCACCACCCGATCGACCAGCAGCGCAAGGTGGTCGACGACGTGTCCCTGTCGGTTCGGCGGGGTGAGATCGTCGGTATCGCGGGCCTGATGGGCGCCGGCCGCACCGAGCTCGCGATGAGCGTCTTCGGGCGCTCCTACGGCCGGTACGCGGGCGGCACGGTCCTCAAGGACGGCACGGAGATCCGTACGAAGTCCGTCCCGGAGGCGGTCAAGCACGGCATCGCGTACGTCACCGAGGACCGCAAGCACTACGGCCTCAACCTCATCGACACCATCGGGCGGAACATCTCGCTCAGCGCGCTGGGCAAGGTCGCCAAGCGCGGTGTGGTCGACGAGCACGAGGAACGGCAGGTCGCCGAGGGCTTCCGCACGTCCATGAACATCAAGGCGCCGACCGTCTTCGAGCCGGTCGGCAAGCTGTCCGGCGGCAACCAGCAGAAGGTCGTCCTCAGCAAGTGGATCTTCGCGGGTCCGGACGTGCTGATCCTGGACGAGCCGACACGTGGCATCGATGTCGGCGCCAAGTACGAGATCTACACGGTCATCGACCAGCTGGCCGCGCAGGGCAAGGCGGTCGTCTTCATCTCCTCCGAGCTGCCGGAGCTGCTGGGCATGTGTGACCGCATCTACACGATGGCCGCGGGGCGGCTGACCGGTGAGTTCTCGCGGGCCGAGGCCTCGCAGGAATCACTGATGCGCCAGATGACAAAGGACAAAGAGGTAACCCGATGAGCACGGACGTGACCGCCAAGACGCCGGCCCCCGCGCCGCCCGGCCAGGGCGGTTCGGCAACCGGTGACAGCCTGCTGCAGCTGATCGTGGACGGTATGCGCCGCAACATGCGGCAGTACGGCATGCTGTTCGCCCTCGGCCTGATCGTGGTGCTGTTCGCCGTATGGACCAACGGTGACCTGCTGCTGCCGCGCAACGTCTCCAACCTGGTGCTGCAGAACAGCTACATCCTGATCCTCGCGATCGGCATGATGCTCGTCATCATCGCGGGCCACATCGACCTGTCGGTCGGCTCGCTGACGGCGTTCGTGGGCGCGGTGGGAGCCGTGCTGATGGTCAACCACGACATCGCCTGGCCCGTCGCCCTGGTGATGTGCCTGGCCATCGGGGCCGCGGCGGGTGCCGCGCAAGGGTTCCTCATCGCGTATCTGGGCATCCCGTCGTTCATCGTGACGCTGGCGGGCATGCTGACCTTCCGCGGACTCACGGAGATCTTCCTGGAGGGCCAGACGATCGGCCCGTTCCCGGAGGGGCTGCAGAAGGTCGCCAACAGCTTCCTGCCCGAGGTCGGCCCGGACACCAACTACCACAACCTGACCCTGCTGCTCGGTCTCGCGGTGATCGTGTTCGTGGTGCTCCAGGAGCTCCGCGACCGCAAGCGGCAGCAGGAGTTCGCCCTCGAGGTGCCGCCCGTCAAGCTGTTCGCGCTCAAGCTCGTCGCGCTGGTGGCCGCCGTGCTCACCGTCACGATGCTGCTGGCCAGCTACAAGGGCGCCCCGATCGTGCTGCTGATCCTCGGCACCCTGGTCGTCGGCTTCGGCTACCTGATGCGCAACGCGATCATCGGCCGGCACATCTACGCGATCGGCGGCAACCTGCCCGCGGCGAAGCTGTCGGGCGTCAAGGACAAGAAGGTCACCTTCCTTGTCTTCCTCAACATGGGTATGCTCGCGGCCCTGGCGGGTCTGGTGTTCGCCGCCCGCTTCAACGCGGCCTCGCCCAAGGCCGGCCTCAACTTCGAGCTGGAGGCCATCGCGGCCGCCTTCATCGGCGGCGCGTCGATGAGCGGCGGTGTCGGTACCGTCCTCGGCGCGATCATCGGTGGTGTGGTCCTGGGCGTGCTGAACAACGGCATGAATCTGGTCGGTATCGGCACCGACTGGCAGCAGGTCATCAAGGGTCTGGTGCTGCTGGCGGCGGTCGGTTTCGACGTCTGGAACAAGCGCAAGGTCGGTTCGTAAGTCGGACGGGCCCCGCTGCGAGGCGGGGCCCGTCTCTCTTTCCATTGCAGGAGTCGCACATGGAACTGAGCAGACGTACCGTCATCGCCGGGGCCACGGCCGCCGGCGTCGCCGCCGCGACCGTCGGTGGCACGGCCCACGCCACGGGAGGCAGGAAGCCGGTGAAGTCACCCTTCGGCAAGCTCGCCGACGGCACGAAGGTCCAGCTCTGGTCGCTGGAGAACGGCGGCACCCGCCTGAAGGTCCTCTCCTACGGCGGCATCGTCCAGTCCCTGGAGATCCCGGACCGCGAGGGCCGGTACGCCAACGTCTGCCTGGGCTTCGACACCATCGAGGACTACGTCGCCGACTCCCCGTACTTCGGCGCGCTGATCGGCCGTTACGGCAACCGCATCGCCCGGGGCAGGTTCGCCCTGGACGGCAAAAGCCATCAGGTCAGCGTCAACGACGGCGACAACAGCCTGCACGGCGGCACCCAGGGCTTCGACAAGCGCGTCTGGGACGTCGAGCCGTTCACCAAGGGCTCCGACGTCGGCCTGTACCTGTACTACACCAGCGCCGACGGCGAGATGGGCTACCCCGGCACGCTCCGGACGAAGGTGACGTACACCCTGACCCGGCAGGGCGACTGGCGCGTCGACTACGAGGCCACCACCGACAAGGCCACCGTCGTCAACCTCACCAGCCACGTCTACTGGAACCTGGCCGGCGAGAGCAGCGGCACGGTCTACGACCACGAGCTGAGGATCGACGCCTCCCGCTACACGCCGGTGGACGCGGGGCTGATCCCCACCGGCGAGCTGGCGAGGGTCGCCGGCACCCCCTTCGACTTCCGCAGGACCAAGACCGTCGGCGAGGACATCCGGGTCGCCCACCAGCAGTTGTTGTACGGCAAGGGCTTCGACCACAACTGGGTCCTCGACAAGGGCATCACGCGCAGGCCGGAGCACGTCGCGACGCTCAAGGACCCGTCCTCCGGGCGGACCATGAGGATCGCGACGACCGAGCCGGGCCTGCAGTTCTACTCGGGCAACTTCCTCGACGGCACCCTCGTCGGCACAGGCGGCAGCGTCTACCGCCAGGGTGACGCCCTCTGCCTGGAGACGCAGCACTTCCCGGACTCGCCCAACCAGCCGTCGTTCCCCTCGACACTGCTGCGACCTGGGCAGACGTACCGGACGACGACGGTGCACTCGTTCCACGCCTGACCGTTGCCCACAGGTGGCGCACAAGTTCTCACCCGTTTCTCAGCGGTTGAACAGCGTCACCGCAGCCTCCGTATGTAAGGGCGGCCCGTGCTCCCCCGCACGGGCCACCCAGACGACGGGCCCGGTCGTCCCCGCCGGGCCCGCCCCACACGGAGGCTCCCCTTGGCTGACAACGTCACCTCGCTGTTCCGCAGCACCGCGGCGCACAGCCCGTCGATGGCGGCGTTGACGCGGGAGGGCGGCGAAGGCGCCGGTCCGGTGGACTTCTGCATCCCCTGCAATCCGTACTTCCCGACGCCGGCCATGTTCGAGGAGATGGCCGGCCGGCTGCGGGACATCATCACGTACTACCCGAGCAGCGCCGACACCATCACGGCCGAGCTGTGCAGCCTGCTCCAGCTCCCCCCGCAGTGCGTGGCGATGGGCAACGGCTCGACCGAGCTGATCACCTGGATCGACCATCTCCTGGTGCGCGAGTCCCTCGCCGTCCCCGTGCCCACCTTCGGGCGCTGGACGGACCAGCCGATGGAGACCGGCAAGCGGGTCGACATGTTCCCGCTCCAGGAGTCCAGCGGCTTCGCCCTGGACCTCGCGCAGTACGCCGAGTTCATCCGGGCACGGGGCACCCGCGTGGCCGTGATCTGCAACCCGAACAACCCCGACGGCGGCTTCCTGCACAAGCACTCCATCGTGCAGTTCATGGACGCGATGGCCGACCTGGACCTGGTCGTGATCGACGAGTCGTTCCTGGAGTTCGCGGACGCGGAGGTCGAGCCGAGCGTCGTCCAGGAGGCGATGCTGCGGCCGAACGTGATCGTGCTGCGCAGCCTCGGCAAGAACTTCGGCCTGCACGGCATACGGTTCGGCTACCTGGTCGCCAACCCCTCCCTCGCCGGCCGCATCCGCTCGATGCTGCCCAAGTGGAACCTCAACTCCTTCGCCGAGCATGTGGTGTTCATCCTCAAGCAGCACGGCACCGAGTACGCGCAGAGCCTCCACCAGGTCCGCCGGGACCGCCTGGACATGGCCGGCCAGCTCGCGTCCCTGCCCGGACTGACGGTCTACCCCTCGCAGGGCAACTTCCTCTTCGTACGCCTGCCCGTGGGCGCCGAAGGCACCGTGGTCCGGGACCGGATGCTCACCGAGCACCGGATCCTCGTCCGCGAGTGCGGCAACAAGATCGGCTCCTCCAGCCGCTTCCTGAGACTCGTGGTGCGCCCCCAGGTGGATGTGCGTCGCCTGGTGTCCGGCCTGGAACAGGTGCTCTACGGGACCAGGAGGGGAGCCGCCGTGCCCGAGCTGGCTACCGGGACCAGCTACAGCTCGGGTACGGCGGCGGTGGACCGGCTGGTCGGTGCCACCAACGGCGCCGGCATGCAGGGCCTCGCCGCTCAGGCCATGGCCGCACCTGCGCCGGGGCTCGCGGCGGCTCCGGCGCCCGGCGCCGGCATGCCGATGCCCGCGGCGGCACAGACCGGCCAGCCGGGCCGGCCGGGTCAGACCGGCGGTGCCGGGATGCCGATGCCGGCGGTGGCCCAGGCGGCCCCCCAGCCGTTCGGCGCCCCGGCCCAGGCCCCCATGCCCGCCCCGGTGCCCATGCCCACGCAGATGCCCGCGCAGATGCCCGCCCCGGTACCGGCGGCGGCCGCCGCGCCCCCGATGACCGGCCAGACCCCGCCGGGCGTCCCCGCCCGGGGCGGTCTCACCGCCGCCCAGGTCCGCGGCATGACCGCCCCGGCCCCGGTACCGGACCTGGAGGCGGCCCCGGCCACCGGCTGGCCCCACGCGCAGAGCTGGCCGAACGCGGCGGGGATGGGACAGGTCGGCTGAGACCCTCCCGCCAGGGGTCCCGATCGCGGGGAACCGCGCGGCCACGTGTCGTGAGGGGGAGAGCGCGTGGTCGAGTCGTTCCCGTACCGCCGGGGGGCGCGCACCCGAAGCGGCGCTGTCGTGGGAC
>NZ_JBSFTY010000153.1:0-11336 GCF_053591515.1 Streptomyces sp. NPDC003011 | reverse complement strand
GTCGCAATCCACACCGAACCGGAAGGCCCTCACCTGTTTCAAGATCCCTCAGCCGAGACCTGGCTCACCCGTCCACAACCTCCCCGGACAGAACAGCTAGGTCCGCGGCCCGGTCGATGGAGGCCGTGGTGCGGCCGTGGGGGCGGCCCTGGGGGTCCGGCGACGGGCAAGGGCCGTCGTCACCGTCGCCGGACCGTCCGCCGACAGTAAAAGGACTAGACCAATGCGTCAATAGGTACGGACCATCCGTAGGCCCCGTTACCTTCCCGGTACGCTCTGTGAGCCACTCCACACGGATCACCTGTATGGACGTCGATCAGGCGTGGCACACTGGCCCTGTACCAGAAGCAGCGCACTCCGGGGTCGGTGAAAGTCCGAACCGGCGGTTACAGTCCGCGACCCGGCCGCCTCCAGCGGCCGGTTGACCAGGTGAAATTCCTGGACCGACGGTTAAAGTCCGGATGGGAGGCAGTGCGCGGCGGGCGGGCATTCGTGCGCGTCGCCGTACCGGTTCGTCCTTGAGGCGAGCCCTGTCCGGCGTCGCCCCGGCGTTCCCGCTCGTCCATTCTGTCGTCATCGACAGCCCCGGAGTCCGCGCCCGAAGAGGCAGGAGGACCCGGGACGTGTTCACCGGAATCGTCGAAGAGCTGGGCGAGGTCACCGCCGTCGAGAACCTCGGCGACGCCTCCCGCTTCCGGCTGCGTGGCCCCGTCGTCACCGAAGGCGCGAAACACGGTGACTCCATCGCCGTCAACGGCGTCTGCCTCACGGTCGTCGACCACGAGGGCGACGAGTTCACCGCCGACGTGATGGCCGAGACCCTCGACCGCTCCAGCCTGGGCGCTCTCACCGTCGGCTCCCGCGTCAACCTGGAACGCCCCACGGCCGTCGGCGACCGCCTCGGCGGCCACATCGTGCAGGGCCATGTCGACGGCACCGGCGAGGTGCTGGAGCGCACCGTGTCCGAGCACTGGGAGATCGTGAGGATCTCCCTGCCCGCGGACCTCGCGCGCTACGTCGTGGAGAAGGGCTCCATCACCGTCGACGGCATCAGCCTCACCGTCGTCGACGCCGGCCCGGACCACTTCACCGTCAGCCTCATCCCCACCACGCTCGCCCTGACCACGCTCGGCCGCAAGCAGCCCGGCGACCCGGTCAACCTGGAGGTCGACATCATCGCCAAGTACGTCGAGCGGATGATGGCCGGTCAGGGGGCGACCCGGTGAACGAGCTGAACTCCGAGGCGTTCGTCCTGTTCGACCAGCACATCCTGTGGTCGGACATGATCGGCAACATCCTCGGCCTGGTCGGCCTCGCCCTCGGCTGGCGCCGCTCCATCTGGACCTGGCCCGTCCAGTTCCTGTCCGGCCTGATCCTCTTCGGGGCCTTCTTCGGCCACCTGACCGGCAGCGCGGGCAAGCAGGCCGTCGTCATGGTCGTCGCCCTGTACGGCTGGTGGCAGTGGAACCGCAACCGGGGCGGCTCCGCGGACGGCGCCATCACCCCGCGCTTCGCCACCTGGCGCGAGCGCGCGGCGATGGCCGGCGGCGCCGCCGCCGGCACGGTCGCGGTGGCCCTCCTCTTCAAGGCGTACCCGACCCTGTCCTGGGACCCCTGGCCGGACGCCTACATCTTCGTCGGCACCATCGCCGCCATGTACGCCCAGGCCCGCGGCATGGTCGAGTTCTGGTTCGCCTGGCTGCTGGTCGACCTGGTCGGCGTACCGCTGAACTTCGCCAACGGCTACGCCTTCTCCGGCTTCGTCTACGTCATCTACGGCGCGCTCGTCCTGTGGGGCATGCGCGACTGGTGGCTGCGCTCCCGCAGGGCCGCGCGGCCGACCCTGGAAGGAGCGCCGGCATGAGTGCGGCACCGATCCTGTACAGCACCGACGGTTTCGAGGACTTCGCGCTCGACCCGGTCGAGCAGGCCCTCGCGGACATCGCGGCCGGCCGCCCGATCGTGGTCGTCGACGACGAGGACCGGGAGAACGAGGGCGACCTCGTCGTGGCCGCCGAGAAGGTCACCCCCGAGATCGTCGCCTTCATGATGAGCGAGTGCCGCGGCCTGATCTGCGCCCCCATGGAGGGCGACGAGCTGGACCGGCTCCGGCTCCCGCAGATGGTCGACGACAACACCGAGTCGATGAAGACCGCGTTCACCGTCTCCGTGGACGCCACGGCCGCCCACGGGGTCAGCACCGGCATCTCGGCCTCCGACCGCGCCACCACGCTCCGGCTGCTCGCGAGCGGCACGGCCCAGCCGTCGGACCTGGTCCGCCCCGGCCACATCTTCCCGCTGCGCGCCAGGCCCGGCGGCGTGCTCACGCGCAACGGCCACACCGAGGCCGCCGTCGACCTCGCCCGCCTCGCGGGCCTGCGCCCGGCCGGCGCCATCGTCGAGATCGCCGGCGAGGACGGCCGGATGCTGCGGCTGCCCGAACTGATCCCCTTCGCCCGCAAGCACGGCCTGACGATCATCTCCATCGAGGACCTGATCGCCTACCGCCGCAGCGCCGAGCCCACCGTCCGCCGCGAGGCCGAGACCCGCCTGCCCACCCGTCACGGCGCGTTCACGGCCTACGGCTACCGCTCCACCGTCGACGGCGTCGAGCACGTCGCCCTCGTCCACGGCGAGATCGGCGACGGCGCGGACGTCCTCGTCCGGGTCCACTCCGAGTGCCTCACCGGCGACGTCTTCGGCTCCGCGCGCTGCGACTGCGGCCCCCAGCTGGACGCCTCCCTGGAACGCATCCAGGCCGAGGGCCGGGGCGTGGTGGTCTACCTGCGCGGCCACGAGGGACGCGGCATCGGCCTGCTGTCCAAGCTCCGCGCCTACGAACTCCAGGAGCAGGGCCACGACACCCTCGACGCCAACCTGGAGCTCGGCCTGCCCGCCGACGCCCGGGACTACGGCGCCGGCGCGCAGATCCTCCAGGACCTCGGCGTCCGCAGCCTGCGCCTGATGACCAACAACCCCGACAAGACCGACGCGCTCGTCCGCCACGGGCTCAAGGTCACCGGCCGCGAGCCGATGCCGGTACAGGCGGGCGAGCACAACCTCCGCTACCTGCGCACCAAGCGGGACCGGATGGGGCACGACCTGCCCTGGCTGGAGACGCCCCCCGTCTCCACCTGCGGAAACCAGTGAGCAAGAACACCAAGGAGAGACGTGAGCGGCAAGGGTGCACCGGAACTGTCCGTACAGAACGTGGGTGACCTGCGGGTCGCCGTCGTCGCGGCGCAGTGGCACGAGAAGGTGATGGACGGCCTGGTGGACGGCGCCCTGCGCGCCCTGCACGACCTGGGCATCGACGAGCCGACCCTGCTGAGGGTCCCCGGCAGCTGGGAACTCCCCGTCGTCGCCAAGGTCCTCGCGGGCCGCGGCTACGACGCGATCGTCGCCCTCGGCGTCGTCATCCGCGGCGGCACCCCGCACTTCGAGTACGTGTGCCAGGGCGTGACCCAGGGCCTCACCCAGGTCTCGGTCGACACCGGCGTCCCCGTCGGCTTCGGCCTGCTCACCTGCGACACCGAGGAGCAGGCCCTGGACCGGGCCGGCATCGAGGGCTCCCGCGAGGACAAGGGCCACGAGGCCGTGACCGCGGCCGTGGCCACCGCGGCCACCCTCCGCTCAGTATCCGAACCCTGGCGATAGGCCGGCCGGCACACGCGTAAAGTGGGCGCCACCATGTCCAATAAGACGTTCGAGGAGCTCTTCACCGAGCTCCAGCACAAGGCCGCACACGGCGACCCCGCCACTTCCCGCACCGCGGAACTGGTGGGCAAGGGTGTCCATGCCATCGGCAAGAAGGTCGTCGAAGAGGCCGCCGAGGTCTGGATGGCCGCCGAGTACGAGGGCAAGGAGGCAGCAGCCGAGGAGATCTCGCAGCTGCTCTACCACGTCCAGGTGATGATGGTCGCTCGCGGCATCTCCCTGGACGACGTCTACGCCCATCTCTGAGCCGTCACCCGCACCCACCACCGTACGAAACGAACGAAGGAAGCCGACCTCATGCTGCGCATCGCCGTCCCCAACAAGGGTTCCCTGTCAGGACCTGCGGCGGAGATGCTGCATGAGGCCGGCTACCAGCAGCGCCGCGAGTCCAAGGAGCTGCGGATCGTCGACCCGGAGAACGAGGTCGAGTTCTTCTACCTCCGCCCCCGCGACATCGCGATCTACGTCTCCTCCGGCAAGCTCGACATCGGCATCACCGGCCGCGACCTGCTGATCGACTCCGGCGCCAAGGCCGAGGAGATCCTCCCCCTCGGCTTCGCCCGCTCCACCTTCCGCTACGCCACCAAGCCGGGCACGGCGAGCGGCGTCGAGGACCTGAACGGCATGACGGTCGCCACCTCCTACGAGGGCATCGTCGCCCAGCACCTCGCCGACCACGGCATCGACGCCTCCGTCGTCCACCTCGACGGCGCCGTCGAGACGGCCATAGAGCTGGGCGTCGCCGAGGTCATCGCGGACGTCGTCGAGACCGGCACCTCGCTGCGCAACGCGGGCCTGGAGGTCATCGGCGAGCCGATCATGAAGTCCGAGGCCGTCGTGATCCGCCGCACCGGAGGGGACGCCGACGAGACCGCCGAGTCCAAGGTGCAGCAGTTCCTGCGCCGCCTCCAGGGCGTCCTGGTGGCCCGGACGTACGTGATGATGGACTACGACTGCCGCGTCGAACAGCTGGAGAAGGCCGTCGCGCTCACGCCCGGCCTGGAGTCGCCGACCGTCTCGCCGCTGCACAACGAGGGCTGGGTCGCCGTCCGCGCGATGGTCCCCGCCAAGGAAGCCCAGCGGATCATGGACGACCTGTACGACATCGGCGCCCGGGCCATCCTGACGACGGCCATCCACGCCTGCCGCCTCTGAGGGATCCCGAGCGATGTCCGAACTTCCCGCCCTCCCCGTCACGTTCCGGCCGGGCCGCACCCGTGCCGTCCTGCTGACCGCCGGCGTCGCGATCTTCGTGGTCATCACCACGATCGCGCTGCTGCTGGAGCAGCTCAGCCCGGGCGAGCGCCTCAGCTTCATCCTCACGGCGGCCCTGCTGTTCGGTGTGCTGCTCGTGCTGTCCCGGCCGAAAGTGGTCGCCGACGAGTCCGGTGTCACCGTGGTCAACATCGCCGGCAGGCGCCGCCTGGACTGGGCCGAGATCATCCAGGTGAACCTGCGCCCCGGTGACCCCTGGGTGTTCATCGACCTCAGCGACGGCACCAGCCTGCCCGCGCTCGGCATCCAGCCGGGCATCGCCAAGCAGCGCGCCATCGCCGACGCGCGCACCCTGCGGGCGCTCGCCGAGGCCCGCTCCACGGTCCGCCCCGACGAAGACCGGGACTGACCGAGGGCGGTCCACCCTGCCGCACGGGCCGGTGTCTTGATTAATCTGGTGGCGGAGGCGTATCGCTGCGCCTCCGCCCCTGCGCGCCGCCCGGTGCCCAGGGGTTCCTGCTACGCGAGGAGTGACCCTCTCCGGCGATGGACGGATCGTCCTGCAGTACCTGCGCCGCCCCCTGCCGACATACCGCTGACTGCGACCCCGCAGTGCGCGCGTACGCGGAGGCGGCGGCATCATGACCATCCCCCTGCTGCTCCTCGGAGCGGCGTTCCTGCTGATTCTCGCCAACGGATTCTTCGTGGCGGCCGAGTTCGGCCTGGTGACGGTCGAGGCGACGGACGCCGAGAAGGCCGCCGCCGAGGGTGACCGACGGGCCCGTACGGTCGTCGAGTCCCTCAAGGAGCTGTCCTTCCAGCTCTCCGGCACCCAGCTCGGCATCACCATCACCTCCCTCGTCGTCGGCATGCTCGCCGAACCGGCGCTCGCGGAGCTGCTGCACGGCCCCGTCACCGCGACCGGCGTCCCCGGGGGAGCCGTCTCCGGTGTCGCCGTGGTCGTCGGCATGCTGATGGCCTCGGCCGTGCAGATGGTGATCGGCGAACTCGTGCCCAAGAACTGGGCGGTGTCCAAGCCGATGCAGGTCGCGCGGTTCGTCGCCGGCCCGCAGCACGCCTTCGCCCGCCTGTTCCACCCGGTGATCGCCTGTCTGAACGCGGTCGCCAACCGCCTGGTCCGCGCGATGGGCGTGGAGCCCACCGAAGGGCTGGCCTCCGCCCGCACCCCCGGCGAGCTGGTCTCCCTGGCCCGGCACTCCGCGCGGGCCGGCGCCCTGGAACAGGACACCGCGGACCTCTTCGTCCGCACGCTGTCGCTCGCCGGGTTGACCGCCCAGCACGTCATGACCCCGCGGGTGAAGGTCAGCGCGCTCCAGTCGTCGGCTACCGCCGAGGACGTGGTCAACCTGACCCGCGCCACCGGCCTGTCCCGCTTCCCCGTCTACCACGAGAGGATCGACGAGGTCGTCGGCATGGTGCACCTCAAGGACGCGCTGGCCGTGCCCGTGCACGACCGGCTGCGCACGCCCGTGGGGCGTATCGCGCGTCCGGCGCTGCTCGTGCCCGAGACGCTGCCGGTGCGGCCCCTGCTCGCGCAGCTGCGCAACGAGCAGCCCATCGCCGTCGTCGTCGACGAGTACGGCGGCACGGCCGGTGTCGTCACGTTGGAGGACATCGTCGAGGAGATCGTCGGCGAGGTCCGCGACGAGCACGACGGGCAGGACCTGCCCGAACTCGCCGCCGCCCCGCCGGAGGACGGCAGGCCCGCCTGGGAGGCCGACGGCAGCTGCCGCGTCGACGTCCTCCAGCGCATCGGCCTCGACGTGCCCGAGGGGCCGTACGAGACCGTCGCCGGCCTGGTCGCCGACCTGCTCGGCCGGATCCCGGCCGTCGGCGACCGGACCGAACTGCCCGGCTGGCGGCTGACCGTGCGCCAGGTCGGGCACTACCGCGCGGAGCGGGTCCGGCTGGTGCGGACGGCCCCCGTCATGGCGGAGGCCGCCCGATGAGCGTCCTGCAACTCCTGTTCGCGGCGCTGCTCGTGCTCGCCAACGGGTTCTTCGTCGGCGCCGAGTTCGCGCTCGTCTCCGTGCGCCGCAGCCAGATCGAACCGCTCGGCACCACCCGCGCCCGCCAGGTCCTGTACGGCCTGGAGCGGCTGCCGCAGATGATGGCCGCCGCCCAGTTCGGCATCACCGTCTGCTCGCTGACCCTGGGCGCGGTCGCCGAACCGACGGTGGCGCATCTGCTGGAGCCGGTCTTCGAGTGGGTCCACCTGCCGCACGGCGTGATCCATCCGCTCACCTATGTGATCGCGCTCGCCGCGGTCGTCTTCTTCCACCTCGTCATCGGCGAGATGGTCCCGAAGAACCTCGCGATGGCGGCCCCGGAGAAGGCCGCGCTGTGGCTCGGTCCGGGCCTGGTCGCCTTCGCCCGCCTGTGCCGGCCGGTCACCGCCGCCCTCGGTGCCTGCGCCCAGGCCATCCTGCGGCTCTTCCACGTCGAGCCCAAGGACGAGGTCGAGGCGGTCTTCACCAGCGAACAGCTGAACCGGCTGGTGGAGGACTCCGGCCAGGCCGGCCTGCTCGACCCCGACGAGCAGGAACGCCTGGAGGACGCCCTGGAGCTGGGCTCCCGCCCCGTGACGGACGTCCTGCTGGGGCGCGAGTCCCTGGTGACGGTCAGCCCGTCGGTCACCCCGGGCCAGATCGTCGGGCTCACCGCCCGCACCGGATACTCCCGCTTCCCGGTGGCGGCCGAGAAGAACGGCGCGTTCATGGGCTACCTGCACGTGAAGGACGTCCTCGATCTGGAGGACTCCGAGCGGGCGGTACCGCAGCAGGTGTGGCGGCCGATGACGACGCTCAGGTCCGAACTGCCGCTGGACGACGCGCTCACGGTGATGCGCCGGGCCGCCACGCACCTGGCCCAGGTGGCCGACGCCTCCGGCCGGGTGCTGGGGCTGGTCGCGCTGGAGGACGTCCTGGAGCTGCTGGTGGGCGAGGTCCGGGATCCCGCGCACCGCAAGGCGCCGGGGGTCCGGGTGGCGGAGCCGCGGGTGAGCGGCGAGCCGGAGGAGGCGCTGGCGAGCTGACGGCCGGGCGCCCGGCCGCGGGGTCCGTCACATCGTCGACGGATCCTGCGGCCCCCGCCCCGACAGCACCTCGCCGTACGCCTGCATCAGGTCCGGCAGCCGCAGCGTCGACAGGTCGTCCCGCGTCAGCGTCCCCGGATACGTCGACAGCCGGAGATCCCGGTACGCGCAGCTCTTCTCGTACAGCGTACGCAGGAACCGCCCGTTGCCCAGCTCGTCGATCCATCCCTGGTCGACCACGTGCCCGGCGATCGAGCGCAGCTCGTCCAGCGCCTCCTCGTCCCACACGTCACCGTTCTCCGCGGCCAGCACCTCGCCGATGGAGGTGAGTTCGAGCGGACGGTACGAGGGGAAGTCGACGCGGGTGGTGAACCGGGACGACAGTCCGGGGTTGGCGGCGAGGAGACGGTCCATGCCCTCCGGATAGCCGGCCAGGATCACCACCAGGTGGTCCCGGTTGTCCTCCGCCCGCTTCAGCAGCACCTGCAACGCCTCGTCGCCGTAGGCGTCTCCCTTGCCGTAGCCGGAGTTCGACAGCGCGTAGGCCTCGTCGACGAAGAGGACACCGCCGAGCGCGGAGTCGATCAGCTCGTTGGCCTTGACGGCCGTCTGGCCGAGGTACTCGCCCACCAGGTCCGCCCGCTGCGCCTCCACGAGGTGGTCGCCGCCGAGCAGCCCGAGGGCGTAGAAGACCCGGCCGAGGATCCGGGCGACCGTGGTCTTGCCGGTGCCGGAGGGGCCCGAGAAGACGAAGTGCCGCTTGGGCGGCTGGACCGGCAGACCCTGGCCGGCCCGCAGCCGGGCCATGTTCAGCTGCGCGGACAGCGCCTTCACCTGGCGCTTGACGGGCTCCAGGCCCACCATCCGCTCCAGCTCGGCGAGCGCCTCTTCCAGTAAGGCGGGATCGGTGGGCCCGGCGGGCAGCGACGGCGAGGACAGGAGCTTCTCCCGCACCGCCGGGCCGGTCGCCGACGGCAGGGGTACGGAGACCGGCGGATCCGGGTCCGTGAGCTTCAGCTCGCGTCCCTCGGTACCGAAGAGCGGGTCGAGCCCGTCGGGGCCGTCCACCATGTCCTGCCCGGCCCCGGCGAGCGTGATCGCCGCGAGGTCGGTCGCCTCGTCGTACCCGTCGCCCTCGGAGATCGCGGCCAGCCGGGCCGAGGTGTCCATGAAGGCGGGGTCGACGCGGTGCACGGCCCGGTACAGCGGAAGGGCGGCGGCGGAACGGCCCGTGCCCTCGTGGGCCCGCGCCAGCCAGTAGCGCAGTTCCTTGCGCTGCGGCTGCTCGCTGCGGCAGCGCATCAGGGCGGACGACAGGAGCGGTTCGGCCTGCCCGTACATCTCCAGCCGGACCCGGGCCATGCCGCCGAACAGGCCCGCCTCGATGCCGAGCATGGGGTCGTTGATCAGCGGGTCGGTGTGCCGGACCAGCTGTTCCCAGTCCTTGACCAGGTAGGCGCGGCAGGCGTGCAGGAAGCGGACCTGCGGGTCGGTGTCCACCGGCGGCAGGCCCGCGAGGGCCCGGTCCAGTTCCGGGACGTGCCGTCCGTCCAGCCAGTGCGAGGCGTGCGCGAGCAGCAGGTCGCGCGGGCTCTCCAGCACCGGCTGCACCCACCACCCCAGCCAGTACCAGGAGTTGAGGGTGCGGCGGTGCCGGGTGCGCTGTTCGCCGAAGCGGTCCCGGTGCCGGAACATCCGCAGCAGCGCGGTCGTCGTGTCGACGCGCAGCGCGTGCAGTCCGAGCCAGCCGTCGGCCATCCCGGGATCGATCCGCACCGCGGTGCGGAACTCCTCCTCCGCCTGCGGATAGGCGCCCATCGTGTAGGCGTCCACGCCTCGCAGCCAGGCGAGGTCGGCCGGGGCCTCGGGGCCCCGCGTGCCGAAGTCCATCACGTCCCCCACAAACCGTGCCCCCGTTTGGTTCGCCGGCGGGCCGTTGCCCGTCGGCCGCCTTGGTCAACCGCTGCGCAGCGGACCGGAGTTGCAACGGTGCGCAGAGCAGCCGTCCGCAGGTCGCACCGAGGGCATCGTACCTGCGCGGGTGCCGCCCGCCGAAGGGTGCCGCACAGGCCGTTCGGCGAGGTCGGAGCAGTCGCGCGGATTCCGCGTGGTGACCGAGGGTGAGCGAATCGTGTCGCACGGCGCCCGAAAAGTACCTTCAGGGCAGAACGAAGCCCCCGATCACGGGGGAACAACCGGGGGCTTCGCGTCTGCGGGCGGCTCCGAAGGGCCGCACATGGGAAACGTAAGACCTGTACGGCCCCTCGGTCAAGCCGAGTTGAGGCACTTCGGGAACTTGTCCGGCACGGCTCTTTCACAAGTTCAGCACACCGCGGACGGCCCGTCACCGTACGTGACGAACTGGTCCGGTCCGGCGGTCCCGGCAGGCCCGGCAAGCACGTCGTATCCCTTCTCGCCCTGCCGTACCACGAGGTCGGCGAAGGGCCGGGAGGGATCCTCGGCGAAATGCCGCTGTTCCGCTTCGACCCAGACATCCCAGAAGTCCCGCTGCTCCTCCCCGTCCCGCGCCCGTCCGCGCGCCCACGACTCCTCGCGCGGCAGCTCCATCCACAGCAGACGCGCCAGCCACGGCCGCAGCGCGCGGCGGCCCGCCCCGACCCCCTCCACGAGGACCACCGGCGCGGGCGGCAACGGCCGGGGCGGTCCGAAGCGGCGGGCGTGCCAGTCGTACGGGGTGTAGTGCGCGCTCTCGCCCCGGCTCAGCGGTTCGATCACCTGGGTCCGCAGCCGCCGCGTCCAGGAGAAGAGCGCGTCGTGGCTGGCGAGGTCGTCCAGACGCAGCACCGGCGCGCCCTCCAGCGCGCGGGCCAACCGCCCGGCGAACGTCGACTTTCCGGATCCGGCGTGCCCGTCGATGCCGATCAGGCGGACCGGGCCGCAGGACGGAGGGAGGCGGCGCAGCCGGGTGGCGAGCTCGTGAATGACGGTTCCTGGGTGGCGACGCGAGACGGACGGGGGCACTGGAGTATCAGGCTACGCGGCCCGTCGGCCCGCTCGCCGGCCCCGGCGGCCGCGCCAGTGGGCCAGACCAATATTGGTCAGCGCGGCACGGTCCCAAGTGCTGGCCGGGGCATGCCGCCTGCTCCATAGTGGGCGCACAGCCGTGCACCGGACCCGCCCCGACTCGGACACCTGGGGGTCATTCCGCCATGACCAGATCCCGACAGCCGTCCCGCCGAAACGTCCTCGCCGCCGCGGTCGCTGCCACCGTGGCCGGCGGCGCGGGCCCGGCGACCGCCGCGCCCATCGTGTGCAGCTGGAGCGACGGCGCGTCGAGTCTCATCGACCGGCTCGGCGTCCCGGGGCGGCTGCGGCGGCGCCCGGTGCA
>NZ_JBSFTY010000152.1:0-11438 GCF_053591515.1 Streptomyces sp. NPDC003011 | reverse complement strand
CAGCGGCAGCGACTCCGAGGCCGTCACCAGCTCCCGCAGCGGATACCGGGCCAGCACCGCGTCCACCTCCGGCGTCAGCGCCGCCGCCAGCCGGGTCGCGACCGGCAGGGAGTCGTCGCGCAGGGTCTTCACGGCGGCCAGCACCGCCGCCTGTCCCGGCCCCTGCGGCACCCCGGCCGCCGCGTGCTCGTGGAGGTCGGCGCCCTCCTCCAGGACCAGCCCGGTGTCGATCCCCGCAGGAACCTTTATGCGGGCGATGCGACGCCAGGTGGCCAGCGGGTCGCTCCACGCCTCGACGCGGTAGGTCCAGTGGCCCTCGACGTCCGGGGTGACCTCGGCGCCCCAGCGGTCGGAGCCGGAAGCCAGTTCCCGCATCGGCGTCCAGGGACCGTGCCGGCCCTCGGGATCCGTCAGGACGACGTTGGCGGCGACCGCGTCATGGCCCTCGCGGAACACGGTCGCGGTGACCTCGAACGTCTCGCCGACGACGGCCTTCGCCGGACGGCGGCCGCCGTCCACGGCCGGCCTGACGTCCCGGACGGGAATACGGCCGATGGCCGGGATCGAACTCATGGGAAACACCTCCGCCGTGCTCGACTGGTCCGGACGTGTGGCCCGGCCGGGAAACGAAGCTGCGCCGGAAGGTGGCTACCTCCCCGCGGGGGACCGCCGGTCCGACGCCGGCGGGTCCCGTCTGGTCACCGCCCGCGGACCGGGCCGGCCGCGCTCTTCCTGGAGGTAGGCGCCCGGGGTGGTCCGCAGATAGCGTTCGGCGGCGTCCGCGGCCTCGCGCGCGCACCGTTTTCCCATCAGCACGCAGAGCGTGTGGCCCGAGTCCTCGAAGGTGGACCGGATCCGGCGGTCGGCGGGGGCGGCGAGCATCATGCGTTCCCACGCCCGGTACCGCCGCAGGTGCCGGGCCACGTCGGCTTTGGCCGGTAGCAGCATGGTGCCGTTCACCTTCCAGGACTCGATGGCGCGTCTTCCCGACCGTCGGGCGGCTGCCGCGCGGACACGCACGGATCCGTTACGGGCATCGAGGTCTTCACACATGGTGCACGCGTTATGACGCAGCGTCTTGTTGGGTCTTCAACCACCTCAGATGTGCGCTCGTGTTGCACGAATGGGCTAGGACACCCACTCTTGAGGTGACTCAGAAGCAATCAGTGCTCACGCTTCGTGTTCGGGACCCGAGTCCCGCAGGGGCGAGGAGAAGCGAGAGCTTCGCCGGTGAGGAGCCAACGACGATGAACACCGCAGTGCCTTGCTACTACCACCTCGACGTGGAGGTCGGCCCGGAACGGGTGGGACAGGTCAGGCGCATCCTGGCCGCTCATCTCCGGTACTGGGACCTGGAGACCCTGGTCGAGCCCGTCTGCCGCGGCACCGAGATGCTGCTGAAGGCCATCGACGAACACGCCACCGACAAGAACGCCTCCATCGAGATGTGGTGGAACGGCCAGCACCTCATCACCGCCGTCGGGGAGAACGACTGCGACCTGCGTCCGGACCAGGACCTGCGCGGCGCCCTGGAGCACATCGCGGCGATGAGCGACGGCTGGGGCTGCTGCGCCACCGACACCGGCAGCAAGGTCATCTGGTTCTCCCAGCGCGCCCGCGCCGGCGAACGCGTCCCGCTCGTGCCGACGGCACCCTCGCCCGACCTGCGCGAGGTGCTCCAGGTGCCCCGCGAGGTGCGCGTCGCGGCCCTGGCCGGACCCGAGAGCACGCCGGACGGCGTCCTGGAGGACGCCCGGTGACCGCGCGACCGCGCCGGAAAGGGGTGTCCGCGTGCAGCGGGCACCCCTACCCGTTGGGCGCCGCACACGACGGCGACGGCACCAACTTCGCGTTGTTCAGCGAGGTCGCCGAACGGGTCGAGCTCATCCTCGTCGACGACGACGGCACGCACACGCCCGTCCCGCTGACCGAGGCCGACGGCTTCGTGTGGCACGGCTACCTGCCCGGGATCGGACCGGGACAGCGTTACGGCTACCGGGTGCACGGCCCCTGGCAGCCGTCGCTGGGCCATCGGTGCAATCCCGCGAAGCTCCTCCTCGACCCGTACGCCACGGCGGTGGACGGCCAGGTGGACAACCACGCCTCCCTCTTCGAGCGCGCGCCGGACGGACCCTCCCGGTCCGACAGCGCCGGGCACACCATGCTCGGCGTGGTCACCGACCCCGCCTTCGACTGGGGCGGCGATCAGCCGCTCGGACGGCCGTACGCCGACAGCGTGATCTACGAGGCCCACGTCCGCGGACTCACCCGCACCCACCCCGACGTCCCGCCCGAACTGCGCGGCACCTACGCCGGTCTCGCGCATCCGGCGGTGATCGAGCACCTGACCTCGCTCGGGGTGACCGCCATCGAGCTGATGCCGGTCCACCAGTTCGTGCAGGACGGCGTGCTGACGGACCGCGGCCTGTCCAACTACTGGGGCTACAACACCATCGGCTTCTTCGCGCCGCACAACGCCTACGCCGCCGGCGGCACCCGCGGCCAGCAGGTCACCGAGTTCAAGGCGATGGTGAAGGCGCTGCACGCGGCCGGGCTCGAAGTGATCCTGGACGTCGTCTACAACCACACCGCCGAGGGCAACGAGAAGGGCCCCACCCTCTCCTTCCGCGGCATCGACAACGCCTCCTACTACCGCCTGGTGGACGGCGACTGGGGGCACTACTACGACACCACCGGCACCGGCAACAGCCTGCTGATGCGGCACCCGTACGTGCTCCAGCTGATCATGGACTCGCTGCGGTACTGGGTCACCGAGATGCACGTCGACGGCTTCCGCTTCGACCTCGCGGCCACACTCGCCCGGCAGTTCCACGAGGTGGACCGGCTGTCGGCGTTCTTCGACCTGATCCAGCAGGACCCGGTCATCAGCCGGGTCAAGCTCATCGCCGAACCGTGGGACGTGGGCGAGGGCGGCTACCAGGTGGGCAACTTCCCGCCGCTGTGGTCGGAGTGGAACGGCAAGTACCGCGACTGCGTACGGGACTTCTGGCGCGGCCAGCCGCACACGCTCGGCGAGTTCGCCTCCCGGCTGACCGGTTCGGCGGACCTCTACCAGCACAGCAGGCGCCGCCCCCGCGCCAGCGTCAACTTCGTGACCGCGCACGACGGTTTCACCCTGCACGATCTGGTCTCGTACAACGACAAGCACAACGAGGCCAACGGCGAGGGCAACCGGGACGGCGAGAGCGTCAACCGGTCCTGGAACTGCGGGGCCGAGGGCGAGAGCGACGACCCGGCCGTCCTGGACCTGCGCGCCCGCCAGCAGCGCAACTTCCTGGCCACGCTGCTGCTGTCCCAGGGCATCCCGATGCTCGGCCACGGCGACGAACTGGGCCGCACCCAGCGCGGCAACAACAACGCCTACTGCCAGGACAACGACGTCTCCTGGATCGACTGGCGGCTGACCGGCCGGCAGCGCGACCTCGCCGACTTCACCCGGTACGTCATCGGGCTGCGCGCCGCCCACCCCGTACTGCGCCGGCGCCGCTTCTTCCGCGGCGAGACCGTCACCCACGCGGGCCAGCCGCTGCCCGACCTGGTGTGGCTGCTGCCGGACGCGCGCGAGATGACCGACGAGGACTGGCAGTGCTCCGACGCCCACTCGGTCGGCGTCTTCCTCAACGGCGACGCCATCGCCGAACCCGACCCGTGCGGGCGGCCGGTCGTCGACGACTCGTTCCTGCTGCTGCTCAACGGCTACTGGGAACCGGTGGACTTCCGGCTGCCGGACGTCGCCTACGGCGAACGCTGGACGACCCTGATCGACACCGCCGAACCGCAGGGCGCCGACGAGTCCGAGCACAAGGCGGACACGGAGGTGACCGTCGAGGCACGCAGCCTGGTGCTGCTGTCGAGGCCCTCGCGCACCGCCCGGCGGGGCCGCGGCGGCGCGGGCGCGTAGCCGGGACGAGCACCCCGAAGGGCGCCGCGGGCCCGGTCAGCGCTCGCGGCGCGAGGTCACCGTGAACTGCGCGCCGTCCGGGTCGCGCAGCACGGCCTCGTCGCCGCCCTTCGACAGCACGCTGCCGCCGTGCACCTCGGCGGCCCGCGTACAGGCCGACACGTCCGCGACCGCGAAGTGGACCTGCCAGTGCGGCCGGACCGCCGGGTCGGGAGCCGACCCCAGGGCCCCGGAGGTGATCCGGGCCACGATGTTCCCGTGGCTGCGCAGCACGACCTCGCCGCCCTCGTAGTGGACCTCGCAGCAGCCGGGCCGCTCCGACGCCCAGTCGAGGACCTCGCCGTAGAAGATGGCGGCGTCGAAGGCGTCGCGGGTGTGGAGGCGGATGAACGCGGGCTGCGCCTCGCGCCAGCTCTCCCAGTCGGCGAAGAGTTCGCCCTCCCAGATGCCGAAGGTCGCGCCGTCCCGGTCGGCCAGCAGGGCCGCCCGCCCGGGCGGGAAGGACAGCGGGCCGACCGCCGCCGTACCGCCGCGCTCCTGCGCCCGTGCCGCGGCCTCGTCCGCGCTGGGCACGGCGAAGTACGGCGTCCAGGCGACCGCCATCTGCCACATGTTCGCGACCGCGGCGATCCCGGCGACGGGTGTTTCCTCCGCCAGCGCCATGCGGAAGCGGTCGCCGAGCTTCGCCGGCTGCCACCGCCAGCCCAGCACCGCGGAGTAGAACTTCTCGGTCGCCTCCACGTCACGGCTGGTCAGGCTGACCCAGCAGGGAGCGCCGAAGACGGAGTGCGTGGACATGATGTCCTTGGTGGCGCTGGGGGGACTCACGTCGTGGTTCATGACAGTCGTGTCCTGCTCTCGTCGGCCGGGGGACCACGGGGTCTCGTCCCAGTGTCCGGCCGGAACCGCCCGGGGCGCCTGCCGAGTACCCCGGTGGTGGTGGAGAAACGGTGCCCCGTCCGCCTCCGCCCGGTGGCGCGGGACCGGCAGGGTGAACAGGATGGAGGCGTGTCACGCGTATCGCACGAGCCCGCCGACGAGTCGGACCGCATCTTCGAGCTGCAGGCGGAAGTCGACCAGCTCAAGGAAGCCGTCGCCTCGCACGCCGTCGTGGACCAGGCCATCGGCATGGTCGTCGCGCTCGGCCGAGTCACCCCGGACCAGGGGTGGCAGGTCCTGAAGGACGTCTCCCAGCACACGAACATCAAGCTCCGCTATGTCGCGGAGCTGATCCTCATCTGGGGGCGCGCCGGAGACATGCCCCCGGAGATCCGCGCGGAGCTGGAGGACGCCCTCGACCGCTACGGCCCCACGCAGATCCCGGGAGCGCCGCCACCGTGACGGCGGCCGTGCGGTTCAGCCGGATTCGGCGAGTATCTCCTCACGCAGCCGGTCGAAGCAGCCGCTGAGCAGCCGGGAGACGTGCATCTGTGAGATGCCGAGCTGCTCCGCGATGCAGCTTTGCGTCATGCCGCGGAAGAAGCGCAGGTAGAGGATGGTGCGCTCGCGCTCCGGCAGTGCTTCCAGGCAGGGCCGGACGGCCACGCGGTCGACGACGATGTCGAAGGCCGGATCCGGGGCGCCGAGCGCGTCCCCGAGGGCGTACCCGTCGGTGCCGGGCATCTCGGCCTCCAGGGACAGCGCGGAGAAGCACTCCAGCGCCTCCATGCCGGTGCGGGCCTCGCTCTCGGTCATGCGCGCGTACGCGGCGATCTCCGCCACCGTCGGCGCCCGCCCGGAGGTGGTCTGCGCCAGCTCCTTGCCGGCCTGCCGGACCCGGTTGCGCAGGTCCTGGACGCGGCGCGGTACGTGCAGCGTCCACATGTGGTCGCGGAAGTGCCGCTTGATCTCGCCGGTGATGGTCGGCACGGCGTAGGCCTCGAAGGCGCAGCCCCGTGCCGGGTCGTAGTGGTCGACGGCCTTGACCAGCCCGAGGGCGGCCACCTGGTAGAGGTCTTCGAGGTTCTCGCCGCGCCCCCGGAACCGGACGGCGATCCGCTCGGCCATGGGCAGCCAGAGCTCGACCAGTTCGTCGCGCAGCGTCTTGCGCTGCGGGCCCTCGGGCAGCGCCACGAGCCGTTCGAAGGCCGCGGCGGTGTCGGGGGCGTCGTCGTGCGGGTGGGTCTTCGTTCTGCCAGTGCCAGGCATACCGCGCGCCTCCCTCAGCAGGTGCTGGATGGACAGACACCGGGGGCGCGGGCACGGACCTTGCGGAGAACACCCGGGGCCCGGCGGGCCGGCTCCCACGGACGTGCCTCCTGTCCGAAGCACATAGGCGCATATTCCCGACTTGCCCAGCATCGAAACCGTTCCGTGGACACGGTGACTGCCTGCGACCGTGTGCTCCGAACGAGTGAGAACGCTCCTGACTCTCCCGTTGAGGTCGGTTACCTCTGCTAAAGAGCTCACGTCGAGACCGTGAGACGGGAGCCCTGGGATGGACGGACCCGGCCTGACCGCGGCGTGGGGTGAGATGTTCGGGCTGCTCGGCCCGAAGGGCGCCGGAAAGACTCCGGCCGTCCGCCGTCTCACCGCCCTCCTGCCGGGACCGGCCGGAAAGTGATGTGCGGCACGCGCCAGAACCGGGCCGTCCGCCCGGTCGGCGGATTCTTCCTGCGCACGGCTTGATCACTGATCAACGGGACGAATTCGCTGGCCACAGCGCATTCCGCTCATTTGACAGTGCGCTGAGCACACAGATAGGAAGCAGCTCTGCGAGGTCGAGAGGTGGACTGTGTACGAGCCGAACGTGGTCGGGGACTGGCAGGAGTACGACGAGCATGCCGGTCTGCGGGTCCGCGTCCACCGTCTGGAAGCGGCCGAGCCGCCGCGCGGACGGGACGACGCCGCCGAAGGGCTCACGTACTTCCGGCTCCGCGTCACCGTCGAGAACCGCGGCAGCCGGCACTTCGGCATCCATCTGGAGGACGGTCAGATCGACGTGCGGATCGGTCCCGACGGGGAGAGCGCGTTCATCGACTGGCGCAACTCGCAGTTCATCGAGGGCTTCGACGTCTACCCGCTGCGCCGGGCGACCGCCGTGCTGTACGCGGCCGGACCCGAGGCGTCCCTGAACCAGGTGGACGTGCAGATCCAGCTGCGCGTCGACGAGGAGTGGGCCGACCGCCGGCTGTGGGCGGGCGGCATCGGACTGCAGGAAGGGGCGGTCGGCACCGGAGCGGTGCGGGACGGCCTCGCCTGCCAGGTGAGCAACTTCCTCCGGAACCAGGCCGAAGAGGGCACCGCCTGACGCGGACCGCCGCCGCTCAGTGCGGGATGCCGTCGATGATCTCGCGGGCGCCCTGCCGCAGCAGAGCCACGGCGACCGATGTGCCGAGCGTCGCCGGGTCCAGGCGGCCCGCCCACTCGTGGGCGTTCAGGCGGGTCTTGCCGTCCGGGGTGAACACACAGGCCCGCAGGGACAGTTCGCCCCCGCGGTCCACGCGCGCGTACCCGGCGATCGGGCTGTTGCAGTGCCCCTGGAGGACGTGCAGGAACATCCGCTCCGCGGTGGCCTCCCGATGGGTGTCCCGGTCGCCGAGCGCGCCGACCGTGTCGATGAGCCCGGTGTCGCCCTCGCGGCACTGGAGCGCGAGAACGCCCGCGCCGATCGGCGGCATCATCGTCTCGGGGGAGAGGATCTCGCTGATCACGTCCCGCCGGCCGATGCGTTCCAGGCCGGCCACCGCGAGCAGCAGCGCGTCCGCCTCACCGGCGGCGAGCTTCTCCAGCCGCCGGTTGGCGTTGCCGCGGAACGGCACGCACTCCAGGTGCGGGTGGGTGGCGGCCAGTTGGGCGGCCCGGCGCACCGAGGAGGTGCCGATCCGGGTGCCGGCCGGGAGTTCGTCCAGGGTGAGGCCGTCCGGGTGGACGAGGGCGTCGCGGATGTCGTCCCGCTTCAGGAACGCGGCGAACGTCGTGCCCGCGGGCAGCGGCCGGTCGGCGGGCACGTCCTTGACGCAGTGCACCGCGAGATCGGCCTCGCCGGCCAGCAGGGCGGCGTCGACCTCCTTGGTGAACGCCCCCTTGCCCTCCACCTGGGACAGATCGCCCATCCACTTGTCGCCGGTGGTCTTCACCGGTACGACCGTGGTGCGCATCCCGGGATACAGGGCGGCCAACTCGGCGCGGACGCGCTCCACTTGGGCGAGGGCCATCGGTGAGTCGCGGGAGACGACGCGGACCAGTTCGGGCACGGACATGCGCACACGATAGTCGCTTCGGGCAGTGCGTCCGTGCGGTTCGGGCGCCTCAGGACAGGGGCGCACTGAGTTCCATGGAGCGCAGCGCGGCGGCGAGCGCCTGCTCGTCGCCGACGTCCAGGGCCGTGTCGGTGAACTTGATGACGTGCTCGTCGCCGTGGGCGAGGGCACGCTCCAGGACCTCTTCGGCCGTCAGCCGTGCGGGCGGTGTGTACGCGACCGGTCGCGCGGGCGCGTACATCGAGGTGACCGCCGCCGACGCCGTCCAGGCGGCCCGCAGACTCGGCGCCCACAGCTGCCGGGGCAGTGCGTTCAGGGTCCGCAGCACGGCGTTGGGGGCCGTCGCGGCGTGCACCAGCATGGTCTCCTCGCCGTGGCCGTGGGTGGCGTAGCGATGGGTGGCGGCGCGTACGAGTTCGGTGAGCCGTGCCCTGGCCGTGTCCGGGTCGGTGACGTCGTCCGCCCACACCGGCAGGCGGCGTACGGCGGCGAGCCGGGCCGGGAAACCGCCCTCGGCCGCCTCGATCGCGGGCGTGGCGTCCAGGGAGCGCGCGGCGGAGGGCGCGCCGGGCAGCGGGGCGATCCCGGACACGGGGTGGTGCCGGGCCGCCCAGTAGCCCAGGCCGTGCGCGAGTTCGGTGAGCCGGGGCGCGTTCTGCCCGGCTTCGAGGGCGCGCACGGCGTGGCCGACCCGGATGACCGGGTGGGTGGAGCCGCCGTACATGCCCGGCAGCAGGCGCGGCCACCACCGGGCGAGGACGTCCCGCCAGGGGTGTACGGCGAGCGCGCGGGAGAAGTAGCCGGTCCAGTCGGCGGCCCGGCGCGGATCGCCCAGTGCCTCGGGCCAGTTGCCTTCGGTGACGGCGGCGACCGGGGCGGGGAAGTCCTCCAGCCTGTCCCGGTAGCGGTCGAGCCAGCGGTGCACGGCGCCGGCGTGTCCGTGCGCGGCGAGCGCCTCGACGACCATGGGCGCGTGGTTGCTGAGCCGGCCCAGCCGCTCCGGCCCTGAGGCGTGCAGGCGTTCCAGGGCTTCTTCGAGGCGGCCGTCGGTGCCGCCCGTGCCGCCCGTGCCGTCCGTGTCGGTCATGTCCATGTGCGGACGCTATGCCGCGCACCGGCGGGCCGGGATCGGGCACGGGGCGCAGACCCCTGGTTCCTGGGTCCTACGTCTCGCGCCCGATCCCGTCGCCGGGTCAGGCGTTGGGGTCGAAGGTGATCCCGGACGGCTTCGCCGACGCGAGGTTGGTCGTGAAGCTGCCGTCCTTCAGTCCGAAGTTGGCACTGCCGAAGTTGTACGCGCTCAACTTGTCACGCAGGCCCGCCGGGTAGCCGTTCCAGCCGACCAGCGGCGGGTACTGCCAGGTGCCCTTGTGGTTCTCCGGCGGCTCGTCGCCCGAGCCCGCCGGCCGGAAGCAGTGCGTGCTGACGCCGTCCTTGTGGTAGACGACCTTGGCGTGCGTGCCGGCGAAGCGGATTCCGGACGCCGCGGTCACCGTGAACGAGCCGTGGTTGGACGTCGAGACGTACTGGGCCTGGTTGTTCTGCACCCAGACCACGACGTGCTCCCAGTCGTTCCGGTGCCCGCCGAGGCTGCTGCCCGCGACGGCCTGGTCCTTCTCGAAGTACAGGCTGTACATGTAGGCGCACCAGCCGTTGTTGCACTTGGAGCGCGAGTAGCTGTTGGTGTTGTCGAGGTCCGAGGCGTCGTGGCAGTCGCCGTTGAGGGCACCGGTCGGGTTGAGACCGCTGTTGACGGTGCCGTCCGGCCCGATGGCGGGCGTGGGGTAGCACCCGTCCGTGTCGTAGTCGAAGGCCGGCTGGAAGGTTTTCTCGGCGGCTTCGGCGTTGGCGGGCAACGCCTGCGGCGGGGCGGCGAAGGCGGCGGTGGGGAAGGCGACGACGAGGGCGGCGGCGCCGGCCAGGCCGGTGAGCCATCTCCTGCGGTGTGCCTTGAACGACGGTGACGACACTGCGTCCTCCTCTTGGTTCCGGGCGCAGCCGAACGGCTGTGGGGGGGCAAGGGAGATCAGCTTCCCGGCTTTTCATGTCCGCGCCAAGAGGTCGCGAGTGTCTCTCTGGTGAAGGCAGCCCCAACACTGCGGACGTGACGAAAAGTCAGGTCATGCCAGGTCAGGTCAGGTCGTTCGGGAGGTCGGCCGCCGACTCCTCGGGTGCGAGGTCCGGCCGCAGCCGCAGCCAGGACGGCTGGCGCAGCATCCCGGCCCGGGTGCGGGTGCTGTAGCGGACCTCGCCGACCAGCCGGGGCAGCACCCAGTGCGCGTCCGCGACCGGCGGAACGGGGTCGAAGGGGCACACGTCCGTCGCGGCGGCCCGCAGCAGCGCGGCGAGCTGCTCCCGCTCGGTCCCGCTCCAGCCGGTGCCCACGCCGCCGACGTAGCGCAGGCGCCCCGCGGCGCGCTGGCCGACCAGCACGGCACCGGGCAGGCCCGTCAGCCGCCCTTTGCCGGGCAGCCAGCCGCCGACGACGACGTCCTCGCTGCGCATGTTCCGGATCTTGATCCAGGCCCGGGAGCGCGCCCCGGGTTCGTACGCGGAGTCCAGCCGCTTGCAGACCAGGCCCTCCAGCCCGTGTTCACGGGTGGCCCGCAGGGCCTGCTCGCCGTGACCGACCAGAGCGGAGGGGGTCGACCAGTAGGGGCCGGTCAGGCCCAGTGCCTCCAGACGGGTGCGCCGCCGGGTGTAGGGCAGGGCGAGGAGGGAGCGCCCGTCCAGGTGCAGCACGTCGAACAGGACGAGGTGGACGGGGAGCTCGGCGGCCCTGCGTGCCGCCCTGCCGGGCGCCTGCACCAGGCCCATGCGGGACTGCAGCAGCTGGAAGTCGGCACGCCCCTCCTCGTCCAGCGCCAGCACCTCCCCGTCCAGCACGGCGGGGGTGGCGCCGAGCGCGCGGCCGAGCGGCAGCAGCTCGGGGTAGGCGACGGTGACGACCTCTCCGGAGCGGGCGCGCAGGACCACGCTGCCGTCCCCGGCGAGATAGACCACCACCCGCTGGCCGTCCTGCTTGGTCTCGTACGCCCAGTGCGCGTCCTGCGCGGCGGGCGGCAGGGTGCCGGGCGTGGCGAGCATGGGCGGGATCAGCGGGAGGCTCACGGGTCAGTTGTCGACGCGCGCGCCCGCCGCCACGCGCGTCACCCGCCGGGTTCGCCTGAACGGCGCCGTCCTCGGCGGCGCGGCGGGGGCGGTGTGCCGTTGCGGGCGGCCGATGGGGAAGAAGAGCTCGGGGTCTTCTTCGCGGCAAACGGCGTTGTGACGCCAGTCCATGGCTGCTACCTCTCCTTGGTATTACATGCAGG
>NZ_JBSFTY010000151.1:0-11875 GCF_053591515.1 Streptomyces sp. NPDC003011 | reverse complement strand
CCAGTACCGCAGCGACGCACTCGACGGCTGCCTCACCGGCACGGGACTTCGACCCGCTCCACCATGACGACATCACGCATTCAAGGTCGGTAGGCG
Organism: Streptomyces sp. NPDC003011; assembly: GCF_053591515.1. Taxonomy (NCBI): domain Bacteria; kingdom Bacillati; phylum Actinomycetota; class Actinomycetes; order Kitasatosporales; family Streptomycetaceae; genus Streptomyces; species Streptomyces sp. NPDC003011. The sequence goes on along the minus strand of NZ_JBSFTY010000151.1, from coordinate 11,779 downwards.
TGGCCCTGCTCTGCGCAAGTGCCGTCGAGCATCGCTGTCCGGTGTCCTCCGGCCGAGCATTCCCATTCCGGTGTGCTGGCGGTGAGTATCGGGTGATATCCAAGGTTATGGGCGGGGCAAACAGGCCAGATCGTCCAGTAGCGCGACATGAGGTAATCCTGTACTGCCTCAGCTGTTTCGCAGACGACGTCCGGTTTGCGGATCGCCTGGATCGTGGTGTTGCCGACCTGGGTCAATCCGGTCGGCTCCAGATCGTCCGGAGGGGAGGACGACAATGCCTCCTCGATGGCGATACCGGTGTCCCGTCTCGCTTGACCAATGAAGTAGCGCATGCAGTACTTCGCCATGCTGATCCTTCGCTCCTGCACCATGGGAGCCAGGAGCTCAGGGGGAACTTCACCGTTGTTCACAAAGATTCGCCAAAGGAAGTTAAGGAAATCGTTCGATCTTTGTACCTCGCCGAGCCCGAGCCATAGCTGCTCGCACACTCTTCGCGCCCATGCCAGGAAGGCCTGGTCCAAGGGATCGAATTCATAGTCGGACATAATTAACTGGACTCCCTGGGCCGGGGGTCGACCGCCACAGTGTGAACGGACGACCCCCGGCTGAAAAAATGGTAGGTGCTAGCGGTGGTAGCGACCGCCGCCGGAGAATGTCTGGCCTGCGCTCCAGCCGTATCTCTGGCCGCCCAGGCTCGCTATCCCTTCCCAGGTGACGAGTACCGTGTCACCTGGGTCGAGGCGGCAGTTCCAGAAACTGCACTTGAACCAGCCGCGCCCTTTTTCCTTGTTGTTGCTGAACCAGTATCCATGGAACTTGTAGGTGCCGCTTTCGCCGTGACTGTACGTCTCTTTCTTGACGTAGAAGCCGTCGACGTAGAGTGTCCACTTCGCTCCGGCGTGAATGTACGCGCTGCGCCACTTCTTCCGGAAGGTCAGATAGTGCGAAACGGCGCAGCGGTTCTTGCTGTCGCAGCTGCGGCGAATTCCGATGCAGGTGTACTTCGTGCACTGGTGCTGGTCACGGTACTTGAGGCTGGTGCCGCCGAGGTCGAGGCCACTCACCGGGTTGCCGCACACGTATTCGTAGGCGTTGCAGCTGCCCCCGTACACGGGGTCGACGGTGAGGAACCGGCCGAGTGCCCGGTCGTAGAGCCGGACGCCCATCACAATGTCCCCGGTGACCGTTGCGGCCGAGCGTTGGTAGCTGCCCAGCCACCCGTACGCGGAGCCGGACGACGTGGTCGCGTTGCGGCCGTACTCGTCGAAGTGCTGCACCGTGATGGTGCTGCCGGTATCCAGTGGCAACTGCACAGCGATGTCACCGTGGAGGTTGGAGAGCTGAAGCACCGTGCCGCCGCTGGCCGACGTCTGTGCCGCCATGCCGCCGTCGAGGTCGGTGACGTACCGAGTCACGGCGTTGCCGTTGGTGGACCAGGTGGGGCTGTCGCAGGTGCAGCCGTAGTGGTTGGTCACCGTGGCGTCGCGCTGCCAGCCTGTCTGCGTTCGCGATTCTGTGGCCTGGACGGCGAGGCGACCTGCCGCGTCGAGTTCCCAGGTGCTCCGGCTGGAGCCACGGGTCTGCGAGGCGGCGAGGTCGTTCGTGTAGTAGGACAGTTCCGTGCTGCCGTTGACGGTGGTGCGGCCGAAGGCATCGTATGTGTTGGTGGTGAGCCGGTCTGCACTGTCGTAGCTGTGACTGACCGTCTCGGTAGTGGCATCGTCGGTGCTGCTGTCGCAGTCGTCCGAACGGGTCGCCAGCGACGTTCGGTTGCTGTTCGCGTCGAACTCGTAGGCACGGGTGGTGCATCCGGTCGCTGTGGTGCCGGATGCCTTGGTGAGGAGCCCGGCACCGTCGTATCCGTAGTCCGTCTCGATCGCGATGCCGTCACTTTGCGTATGACCGGCCTGCCGGCCATGGGCTGTGTAGGCGGCGGTGTCCGCGAGGACCGTGGTGCCATCGGAAGCGGTGTAGGTCCTGCCGGTGCGGTGCCCCTCGGAGTCTGTGGTGACGGTCAGGGTGTAGCCACCGGGCAGTGTCTGCCGCGTGAGGTTGCCGTCGGCGTCGTAGTCCGCGTTGAATGTTCCAGCCACAGAGTCCGTGAGTGACTTCGGGTTGCCGGCGGTGTCGTAGGTGTACGTCGCGGTCGACGGTGCCGAGTCGGTGACCTTCACGGGCCGGTCGAGGACGTCGTAGGCCGTGGCGGTGATGTTGCCCGCCCCGTCGTTGTACGAGATCGTCCGCCCTAGGCTGTCGTGTCCGTAGGTGATGGTCTTGCCGCCGGACGACTGAGTGAGGGTTCTGCCGGTGCTCTCGTCGTAGGTGTAGGTCGTGGCGGGCGTAGTGGTTCCGATCCCGCCGGTGACTTCGGTCTTCTTGGTACGGCCTGCCGGATCCGTGGTCGTGGTCGTAGTGCGGGTGGTTGCGCCTGCGGTCTCCGTCTTGCTCTCGGCCTGGCCCCACCGGTCGTAGGCGTAGACGGTGGTCACCAGCGCCGCCGGGTTGGTTCCGCCGCCGGTGATGGTGGCGGCCGGTGCCGTCCGGCAGAGCAGACCCGCCCATTCGGGACGGTTTCCGCAAGCCCCGAGGCCATTTGCGGTGTAGTAGGTGTAGGCCAGCGTGCCGGCGTCGGAGCCGTTGGAAGCGGGCTGTCGAGTGGTCGCCGTACGGTTCGCGTCGTCGTAGGTGGTACGTGTGGTGATCGCCTTGCCGCCCGGATCCTGGGTCTGACTGGTCTGCTGGCCCGTGGACCAGTCGTAGGTCGAGGACGTGCGCCGGATGTCGCCGTCCGCCGGGTAGCCCGTGACCGCAGCGCCGGTCGCCGTGGTGGTCACCAGGTCTGAGACCGAGGCGTCGGCGGGTCGGTTCTCGTCATAGGTATAGGACACGTGGGTCCGTGTGTTGACGACTGTTCCTGCGGGAAGCGTGGCCTCGCCCGTGCCGCCGGTCAGGGCCTCGGTGAGGGTGACCTGGTGGAGCGGGCCGTACTCGTCCAGGAGCCGCCAGCCGTCGGTGGCGTACACCGAACGGGTCGACAGTTGCTCGGCACGCTCGGCCGTGGTCATGTCGGCCAGGCCCAAGGATGTCAGCCGATCCGCGGCGTCCTCGCCCTGACCCAGGGCGAGCGCGCGCTCGACCGCTCCGAGTTCGGTCACGATGTTTCCGTGCGCGTCGTACTCGGCGACGCTGAGGGCACCGCCCGGAGTCGCGGTGTTGACTTCCTCTCCGTTGGCGTTGATGTAGCTGATGGTCGCCCTGGCGTACGACGTGGGGGACAGATCGTTGCCGGTGTTGGAGGACGGCACCGCGTCGGCCGGGAACACTGCGGTGGCATCGGTAGGAGTGTCGTCTTGAGCCCACGCGGACACGGTTGAGGTGTCCATCTGGCGAGGCGCCTTGCTGCCCGACAGGGGCACGTCGTACACCACCGTGCTCACGGCGGTGCCGGAGGTCTGCTGCGCGGACCCTTCGGCCAGCGCCGGACGGGAGACGTTGAGCAGCATCCCGGCGCCGGCGGTGAGCGTCGATCCAGCCTTTCCGTACGAGAAGGTCCAGGGCAGCTCGCCCGGCTCGGTGAGGGTGGCCACGCGGCCGTCGCTGTCGTAGGTGTAGGCGATTTTCAGTGCGGGGGAGATCCGCGGATCCCAGACCTGGCGCAGCCTGCCGGAGGTGTCGTAGGCGTATGTGGCGACGGTTTCGGCCGTGGCATTGCCGGCGCCGGCGTCGGTGGCCCACAGCCTGAGCGACTTGACCTGGTTCACGTAGTCGCCGAGGGTGCCTGACGCGGCGGTGGTAGAGCCGGCGTAGACGAACTCCAGGACGCGGCAGCCCTTGGCCGACGGGGTTCCCTGGCAGATGGCCGCCGTGACTGCGCTGCTGGGAGAGATGACGTACTTGGGGCGGGCGAGCTTCTTGCCGTCCACCGTGATCGTCTCCGATGCCACTGTGACGGTCGAGTCGCTGACCGAGGTGGCACTGGACGCCAGGGTCCAGGTGGTTGTGCCGTCGCCTGCCTTGGCGAATACGGTCACGTTGGCGTCATTGTCCTTGAGGGTAAACGTTTCTTCTGACAGCGACAGCGACAGCGACAGCGACTCGGCACCGGGCTCGGGCTGCCACCCTCCGTCACTGGTCGCCGTGAAGGCGACCGAGCCGCCCTCCGCGCTGAGCAGTTCGACGGACGTGTCGGAGGTCTTCCGGATCTGCGTGTAGCCGCTGTCCGTTCCGCTCGCGCTCACAGAGGCGGACCATTGCGGGCCGAAGATCCGTGCCTGGCCCTCGGTGTCGGTGTTGTTGGCCCGCGACGAGTAGGTACGGGTCACACCGGCGTCGAAAGCCGACGTATCCGTGGCCGTCATCGTGTAATCGCCGGTGAGCTGATTGACCTCACCGGGACCGACCTGGGCCTGGGGCGCGGTGCCGGCGTCGCGGTCGAGAGTGACCTCGGTGGTCTGCGAGTGGCCGCTCGTGGTGCCGTCGGTGAACACCGCTCGCAGGTCGATCAGGCCGTCCTCGGAAAGCGATGCGACAGTGTTCCACACCAGCTTCGTGGCATTGCCATCGGTGACGTTCACCGGCCAGGAGGAGACCGCGCTGCCCGAAGCGGTGACGTCACCGACAGGCACAGTGTGCCAGACATCGGTCTCGCCGCGGCGGTACTGCCAGGTCACACCGGTGTAGGTGGACTTACCCCTGGCGGCCAGCGTCAGCCGCCGCGCCGTAGTCTCGCCGTCCTGCGGGGAGAGGATCGCCGCGCCGTCCGCGCCGACGCCGAAGCTGTAGGCCGTCGAGCCCGAGGAGACGTTGCCGCCGGAGTCAACGGTTTTGGCGTACAGGGTGTGCCAGCCGTCGGACGGAGTGATGGAGACGGTCGCGGCGTCTCCGCCGGACCCGTCGGTGGTGTCGAGCTTCCTGTTCGGCGCCGCCGGGTCGTCCAGCCCCCAGTAGTAGCCGGCACCGTCGGATGAACTGGTGTCGAGTGTGCAGGACACCGCGCCGTCGGCCTTGGCCGTCCAGCCGTTCTCCTCGTAGGTGCCGCATGAGATGGACGGTGCGTTCGGCTTGCCGGTGTTCAGCACGAACGTGGTGTAGCCGGTCCAGACACCGTAGTCGGTGCCGTCATAGGCACGCACCCGGTACCGCAGGTGCGCACCTGCGGGAAACGCGTTCGCCGCAGGAATCGTGAGTTTGGCCGTGGAACCGGAGGCCACCGACGAGGACGTACCGGTGTACGAGTAGGTAGTGTCCGTGTAGACCGGATCCGCCGTGATCTCGAACTGCGCCGTCGTGGCGGAGCCGTCGTGGTCGGTCACCTTCGCCGACAGCGCCGGGGTGAGCGACGTGACGTACCGTTTGCCGTTGTAGGCGTTGACCTGCGAAGGCGAGATGGTGAGCGAGCTCGGCACCGACGGGTAGGAGTTGTACGTCACGGTCAGATGCGGCTCGGCCGAGTGGTCGCCGGAGACGTAGTTGGCCGAGCGGAAGCGCCGCCAGGTCAGTGAGTCGGTCTCGGACACCGCAGCGACCCTAAGGCCGTAATTGGCCGAGCCGTCGGCCCACGCCTGCACGATGGTGTCGATGTCGAAGTTCATCGTCCCGGCCGGGCAGGAACTGTCGTAGCCAAGCGCCGCCTTGTTGGTCACCGCGCCCGTGGTGGTGGTGGACGGCTGGGCGGACCATGTGATGTCCGACGACGACCAGGACGACGTGATCCGCCGCACCTGGGTGCCCGCACCGGCGGTGGAGCAGGTCGAGGAGTAGTACGAGTACAGCGACAGGTTGGTGTCGGTGATGTGCTTGCCCTTGAACGCCGACACGTCGAACTGCAGGTACGACCGGGCCTTCGTGGTGCCCGCGTCGTAGGTACCGGACTTCAGCTCGCTCGATGAGACCTGCGAGTCGGTGTAGTTGGTGGCGACCCAGGTGTCCGTGGTCACCGCCAGCGTTGTGGTCGGGTCGACGGTGACCGGGTAGGTGAGGTCCTGCTCGAAGTAGTCGGCCTCCGGCGTGAGGAGCAGGGTCTGTGAGCCGTCGGCGGCGGTCTCGACCTTCGTGGGAATCCGGGCCGGGCGCTCGGACTCGCCCGAGGCGTCGTTCTTGGAGGAGTCCCACATCATCGGTGCCGGGGCCTCGGCCACCAGCTTGCCGTCGCTGTCCTTGAGCAGCAGGTGCCCGGAGTCGCCCTCCGACAGCTTCAGTCCGTCCAGCTTGACGGGGATCCGGTACTCCAGCGGCGCGTCCGGGGCCTTGTCCAGCAGGACGTTCTGGCTGAAGCCCTGGGACAGGGCGGTAACCGTCAACTTCTGGCCATCGGCGAGACCGTAGAAGGCTGTGTCGTCCTTGATCTCGGGCTTGGGCAAGGTGTCCTCCCAGCCCAACGCGAAGGACGTGTCACCCCGGGACACCGACGCCAGCGCCGTATCCCCGCCGTCCGACAGCTTGATCTTCGCTGCTGCGGTCTTCGGCTCCAGTTTGGTGCCTGTGTCCGACAACGAGGTGTCGATGTCACGCCACTTGCCGTCGACCTTGATGCGGATCGGTTCAGCGTAGGTGGACGTCTGCAACTCACCGCTGGGCAGGGCGTACGTCGTCGAGGTGGCCGATCGCTGTGATGCCACCTCGATCCTGCGGTCCTGCAGCCGGGCCATCAGCAGAGCCGCAGCGACCGAATCTGCCGACGAAGCGGCCGAATCGGAATTCGATGAGGCGGCGAGCGTTGCTTCCGCCGCCGATCCGGCTGCGAACGCCGCACCCGATCCCAGGGACACGAATGCTGCCTCGGCCGCAAGGGCTGTAGCCATCCAGAGAGCTATTCGCGCCCGCGGACGCGGAGTTGCCCTCCACACGCGCGGCGTGTGCTCAAGCCGCGGTATCGGTCTCACCAACGTGCTCCTCACGAAGGTGTGCCTGCCGCATCCATCACGGCAGGCACACGATGTAAATGAAATGTGAGGATAGGCGCAGGTCGTGCGTGTGCTGGTCGCCGGAGCGCGGGAGAAGGGCAGCGAGTACTCGGCTTTCGAGTCGTGCGGGCTCTCCTCAAGCTTCAGTCGGATGCCACAGAGTCCTAGGAGAACCTTCATGATGTAGATCATCCCGATTTACGCCGCTCCCAGCAGTCGCCGTTCACACGATCGACCGAAGCATGTCAAGTGGGTCCAACCTGAGACCAGTGTCACAAAAGTCATGGTGTCTCCCCGTTGGATGGAGAGACGCTGTTGGAAGCACCGGAGCCGCGCAGCCAGGCCTCTTCACGTCGCCAGATGAGTAGGGCAAGAGCAGCGGCGGCGCATCGATGAGGCCCGGATGGGGGCGCTGCGGCGAGAGAAGGAGAAGAAGCGGGATCAGATTCGCGCCAGGAACGCGGTCGCCCGGATCAGAGCCCTGGCCGAGGCCACCGCCGCAGAGCAAACCGCCCGTGCCCGGCCGCCCGGCCGGCTCTGGCAAGTGGCTCGCGTCTTCCGCCGCGGTGTCGACGAGGCCCTGGCCAAGCTCGCCGAGGAGCACGGCGTCACCGCGACTGTCGGCTACAGCACCGACGATCCCCGGTACGCCGGGGGCGTCCCCTCGTCGACGAAGACGGCGTCCCAGCCGCAGTCTTCGACCCCGACCCGGGCCGCGTGCGCGGGGGCGTTCCTGCTGCTGGCCGGACTCCTGCTGATTTATCCCAGCAAGGCGGACCAACGCCGGTTCGAGAACGCGCCGAACATCAAGAAGAAGCACCGGCCAATCCCCAGTCCGTCACATCCGGGTCACCCAGCTGCGTGCGGGCGATCTCCATCAGCCATGGAAGATCTACGGTGTGTCCACTTTCGTTGCTGTCCGCCCTACGCTGCGGACGCGGCGGTGCCGGATTCCGGACCGAACCGGCTGGCGAACTCCTCGCGCACCCCGGGGGTGCTCAGGAAGAGGGCGCTGCCCTCGAGGAAGCGCGCCTTGTTGAGCTCCTGGGCCAGGACGCGTCCGGCGTACACCGTCGGATCCTCGTGCCGCTCATGCGCCTCGCGCTCCAGCTGCGCGTACTGCTCGTCATCGATCTCGATACGAAGTTCCCTGGCCATGCCCCCACGGTAGCCGGGCCCGGTCCCCGGTGGGAGGGAATCTGATGGTGAGCCCGCCGGCCCAGTACTCAGTGAGTGGCACACGTGGAGCCCCGGTCCCAATGAGGACGGTGGCGGCCCAGCCGTACCAGCTAGGACAGCCCCGAGGACGAGGCGAGTTTCACGTCGCCGGACCCGAAGCCCTTGCCGAGCAGGAAGAGCACGAAGTAGCAGGCGCCCAGGATGACGGAGCCGAGCAGCGCGGCAGGGAGATGACCCGGCGGCCTGGTACCGGGAGTGGTGGACGGCACCGCACGACCCCGAGTTGCCGCCCGGTGCGGTCATCGGGCTGGCCGAGTGTGGGAACCGCCCGGACGCTGGACTGCTGTGGCCGCTGCTTGTGCACCTGACGGCCGGGGTGCGAGGTGAGCGGTGGCAGGGCTGCGGACACTGGACTGCGTGCATGCGAAGCAGTTGTGGGCGCTCCTCGACGACCCTGCCGCCGGTGTCGTCCGCGAGACTGCCGCCGCCCTGGCCGGTGCGGCGTCCGGAGTCACGCGGGACGGGCACCAGCCCGGCCGCCGAGGCGAGATGGCCGGCGTCCGTGTAGGCGGTCAGGTCGCCCACGGCGACGACGAACTCGGCGCCGAGTATCGGGCCAATGCCGGGCAGGGACTCGATGATCTCGGCCTGCGGATGACAGCGGAACGTCTCGTGGATCTGCCTGTCAATCCCCCTGAGTCGGTCGTCCAGCGCCAGGATCTGTGCCGCCAGGTCAGCCACGATCTGGGCGGCGACGTCCTCGCCGGGCAACGCGGTGTGCTGGGCCTGGGCAGCTTCCAGCGCGGCAGCGGCGACGGTGTCGGCGCTGCGCACGCTGCGGTTGGTCAACCACGCCGTGAGCCTGGCTCGGCCGCGTCGGCGGATCGCTGCCGGGGGCTGACAGCCGGTCAGCAACACCAGGGCACCCTTGTGGGCCGAGAAGTCGAAGGCCCGCTCCAGTGCAGGGAAGACACCAGTCAGCACGTCGCGCAGTCGGTTGATCATCCGCACCCGTCGGCGACAAGATCGGACCGGTGGGCGGTCAGCAGCACCAGATCGGCAGCCAGCTGCGCCGGCACGTCGATAGCGGTGAAGTCCCTGCGGTGACGTGCGGTTTCGGCGATGACGTAGGCATCACGGGCGTCGGTCTTCGCCTCGCCCCGGTAGGCCCCCGACATGCGGTTGACCGTGCGGCCGGGCACATAGACGGCCTGCTGACCGTGAGCTGCGAGCAGAGCCAGCATCAGCGCGGACGACGTGCCGGAGATGTCCACCGCCCACTGAACCTCGTCAGCCAGCTCGAGGATCTCGCCGAGCGCGGTCAGGATCGCCGACTCATCGTTTTCGATCTTCTTCGACCACAGGGTCGCGCCGGTCTCGTCGACCACGGCCGCCCAGTGGTGGAGCTTGCCCGCGTCGATGCCGGCCCAGACCCGGTTTTGTCGCTCGCTCACTCGCCCCTCCTCAGTTCCAACACATGCCGTCGGCCCGAGGAACGCCCCGCTGTCATCTCCGTAATCAGCGACCGCAGACAGCACGCACATCTCAATCAGCAGCCAGGGCGCCCCGAAGAGCCGGGCGGCCACTCCTGGCAAGCCACTGAAGGCAGAAGCTCTTGAGCCACACCCGGCCCTCCCGGGCCGCCCAACAACTTACGGAGAAGCTCTTGCGCCCGTCGGGCCGGGCGTCCGGGCAGGGCCGGTAGATCAGCCGCGAGGTTCGCCAGCCTTGTAGCAGGCCAGTGCGGCCACCGATAAGCGGCGGCGGGAGCGGCCCCGCACGCGGATCACCGGGGTGTGGCCACGGCGGGACCAGGTGCGGGCGGTCGGCGGCGTCATCGGGAATCCGGCCTCGTCCTCGAAGACGAGCCAGGCGTCGAGCGCCGCCACGGTCCTTCCACGCTCGGCCAGGTCTCCTTCACCCAGCCGGCCACCGCGGTCTCGTCCCGCTCGATCGCCCGCCGGGCGGGGACCTGGCAGCTCCAGCCGTGCCGCTTGAGCAGGGCGGCCACCCCTTGCACGGTGTAGCTGTGGTGGAAGCGGCGCCCGATCAGCGTCTTGATCCGCGACAGGGTCCAGGTCTGGTCCGGCCAGCCGTGTGCCACCGGCCCCTTGGCCGGCTCCCGCTCGAGCACGGCGAACAGTTCGTCACTGAGCAGCGGCAGCGATGCCGGGCTCTTGGAGGCCAGGGCCCGCAACCCGTTTTGCGACCAGGCTCTGCGCCACCGCTGAACCGACCGGACGCTGACCCGCAGGTCGTGAGCGATGACCGGGTTCTCGTCGCCCTGCCTGAACCGCTCGGCCGCTTCCATCCTCAACTTCTCGCGGAAGGACCGCCGTTCCCCGGTCAGTCCGCCCCCCTTGCGCATACCTCATGCGGTCGGCATACCGCAGGGATCATGAGGCAATGCCGCGTAGTTAAGCGGTGTCCGCGCTGGTCAAGGGCATAGAGGCATGGCCTGCGAGGGTGTAGAGAGCGCGCCCCGTCTTGCGGATAATGCCCTCGCTTGACCATTGGGACAGTTGAACGCAGAAGCTGTTCAGGTTGGTGATGCCCAGCATGCGTGCGAGTTCGCGGCCGTGCCAGGCCCGGCCGGGCTCGGCGGCGAGGATGGTGAGCACGCGGTGCTGGCGGCCCGCGGTCGGCGGCGTCCGGGAAGGGGCGGGTGTCGGTGTGTGGGCGGCCGGGCTCCATGAACGGCGATGGCGGACCTGTGGCGGCGGTGGGGTGTCGTGGGCCGTGTAGAGCGTGATGGCGATGCCGGTGATGCTCTGGCTGGTCAGTGGCCTGTTGTCAGCGGGGCGGGCGGGGTAGCGGGAGATCGGGCACTTGACCTTGTGGATGCTGGTGCGCAGACGGCGGGGCGGGAGCAGGTCGGACAGGACCGCTCGGCCGATGTCGCCGACCAGATCGGAGTCCCCCGCGGCCGGGACGACGCCGCGGCCGGCGGTCAGGAGGTCCCGGGCGGTTTCCAGGGCGGTGGTAAAGCTTGCCCGGTCCGGATCGAGACCCGGCGCTGACTCGATGGCGGCCACCATGGCGATCCGCAGGACCTGGTAGGTGGTCAGCAGCGCCCACATTTCCTGTTCGACTCCGACCGGGTCACCCGAGCGCAGGACCCTGCCGGTGAGGAGCGTGTGACGCAGGGAGTAGAACGCGCACTCGATTTCCCAGCGTTCGTGATAGAGCCGTACCAACTGCTCCGCGGGGTCGACGCGATGGTCGAGCATGTGGTGAGCGCCGGTAGCGCCCCTGGACGTGGCGGCCGTCGGTGGTGGTGACGGTGATGTCGGCGTCGATGACGCGGAGTTTCAGGCCCGCGATCCGCGTGAGGAAGGATCCGTCCGGCAGCGGGGTGAGGACCGGTGGGCGGCGGCTGGATTTGGTCCTGATCAGGAACTGTGCGCCGGTGCGGGAGAGGGCGGCCAGGAAGTCGTTGCCGTCGAAGGCCCGGTCGGCCAGGACCAGCATGTCGGCGGTGAGCCGGTCCAGCAGCCGGCAGGCGTAAGCGGTTTCGCCTCTGTCGTTGGGTCCGAAGACCGCGCCGAGCAGGCCGCGGGTGCCGGTCTCCACCAGGGCCATAAGCATCATGGCGGGGTAACCGGCCCACCCGGACCGGTACTTGATCCTTCCCAGCCAGCCCCGGTTGCGCTCGGCATCCGGTGTCTTGACCGACAGGCACCCGTCGAAGGCGACCG
>NZ_JBSFTY010000150.1:0-12143 GCF_053591515.1 Streptomyces sp. NPDC003011 | reverse complement strand
CGCTGTGATGCGCCGGACGCGGGCGGGCAGTGGTGCGTTCGGCGGGACCCGCACGTCGTGCCGGTGGTGCTGCCCCGCGGCCGCGCAGGACGCACAGACGGACGGCGTGCCCGATAGCCCGAGCTGCGTTCCGCCGCGGGCTGGGCCGCCGGGAGGGCGGCGCCAATCTCAGTCCGGCCGGGTGGACCGTCGGCGTACCGCTGCAGGAGCGCCTCGAAGCCGTCGTCCTGGACGAAACCAAACGGGCGGCGGCAGGAGTACGCCGACACCCGGAGCGTGTTCTTCCTGGGGTCGCTTGTTGGGGGGCGCACCGGGGTGGGAGGCTTGTGGAGATCGTCGTCCTGACCGGGTCCCGCCGAGGGGCCGGGATGGGCGGGTCGCGCTGGTGTCGTTCCTTCGGGCTGAGTCCTGTGGTCCCCGGTGGCAGGTGTATCGATCCGCGGGCCCTTTTCGGGCTTGCCCTTGCAGGGGATAGGTCATGACGAACGAGTTGGATAACGGCGGCCCTGGCCTGCGGCGGCGGATATGACGGCGCAGGATCTGGCGCGGGCGCTGACCGGGCTGCTGGACGCCAGCCACACGGCGCCGTTCGAGCAGCTGCCCCGCCTGCTCGATACCGCGGCGAGGCAGGCCGGTACGGGCGGGGCCCGGCTGTTCGTGGCGGATCTCCAGGAGGAGGTGCTGCGCGAGGTCACCGGGATCGGCCTGAACGCCGGCGAAAGTGGCGAGGAGTACCGGATCGAGGGCACGTTGCCGGGCCGCGCCTACCAGATCACCGAGGTCACCACACCGGCCCGCGGCGGGGCGTGCTGGGTGCCGGTACTGGACGGCATTGAACGCCTGGGAGTCCTGCACGTCGAACCCGGCTCCGACGACGGGGGCAGACCCGATGAGGAGGTGATGCGGGCGCTGGCATCGACGGCCGGGCTACTGCTGGTCTCCAAACGGGCCAACAGCGACTCCCACGCCCGGCTGACCCGAACCCGGCCGATGGGCGTGCCGGCGGAACTGCAGTGGAGCATGATGCCGCCGCGGACCTTCGCCGACCAGCGGGCCACCGTCAGCGCCTTCATGGAACCGGCCTACCAGGTGGCCGGGGACGCCTTCGAGTACGCGGTGGCCGGCGACACCCTGCACCTGGCGGTCTTCGACGCCATGGGCCACGACACCTCCGCGGGCCTGACAGCCGCTCTCGCGATGGCCACCTGCCGCAGCCACCGCCGCGCCGGCGCCACCATCCCCGAAGCCAGCAGAGCCATCGAGGACACCCTGATCGAGCAGTTCGGGCACAGCCGCTACGCCACCGGCATCCTCGCGGACCTTGAGCTGGACACCGGCAGATTCAGCTGGGTCAACCGCGGCCACCTGCTGCCGGTACTGATCCGCGGCGGCCGCTGGGCCACCACACTGCGCTGCCCGCCGGCCGGGCCGATGGGCAGCGGATTCAATCTGCCGATCAAACAGTGCACCGAGCAACTGGAGCCCGGTGACCGGCTACTGCTCTTCACCGACGGCATCACCGAAGCCCGCGACCGTGACGGCCAGGAGTTCGGCGTGGAGCGTTTCACCGACTTCATCATCCGCCACCATGCCGACAACCTGCCTGTCGCGGAAACCCTGCGCCGCCTCATGCACGCCGTCCTGGACTACCACCAGGGACGACTGGCCGACGACGCCACCGTCCTGTTCTGCGAATGGCACGGCGACACCGGCGCGAACGCAGCCTGAGAGCTGAGCCGGCCGAGCGCCGAGACGCGCGGAGGCGGACGGCTGGGTCGGACGCCGCGCACAGGCCGGTCCGGGCAGCAAAGCGGAAACTCGCCGTGGATGTGCTGGGCCTGATCATCGGTGTGGTGATCCTCGCCACGCGAGCGCGCACGACAACGAGGCCGGCATCGCCCTGCTGGACCAGGCGGCCGAGCGGTGCGGGGCGCCCGGAAAAGGTCCTGGTCGACCAGGGTTTCAAAGACGCCGTGATCATCCACGGGGCGGTGAAGGACATCACCGTCGAGGTGGTCCCCAGCCACCCGACGACGAAGGCAAGGGCTTCGTCCGGCAACCGAAGCGGTGGGTGGTCGAGCAGGTCAACGGCACCCTCATGCTGCACCGGCGCCTCGCCCGCGGCTACGACCACCGACCCGACAACGCGGCCTCCCGCGTCTACTGGGCCTCCACCGCCGGCATGCTCCGCCGCCTCACCACCTCTGCCCCCGCCTGGCGGGACGACGTGGAGCTGGCCGTGTGAACGTCAGCGGACTCCTGCGGCTGCTTCAGGCCGAACACGATGAGACCGCAGCCCGCGCCGACAGCCTGCGCGAGCAGATCGAGCGGCTCACCACCGCCCTCGCCGAGACCGAAGCCCGCCTGGCCGAGCTCGCCGCCACCCGCGAGGACATCGACGGCCTCGCCCCTCCCAACCACGCAACGGCCCCCGCGGAAACCGCCATCGCCACCGTCCCCCAGCGCATCGTGACCACGTTCAACGAGCACTTCGGGAAGGTGTTCCGCGTCCGCGATCTGCACGAACACCTCGGCCTGCCCACCGACGAACCCTCGATCAACGTCACCCGCTCCCGCCTCGGACGACTCGTCCGCCAGGGACTCCTCGAACAACCCGGACGTGGCCGCTATCAGAAAAGGACGTAACGCCCTCTGAGCGGGAACAGTTGAGCAGGGGCAGCGGAGCTGCCGTACCGCGTGGTGCCGGCGTCGGTTCGGCGATGGCGCAGCGGGCCCTCGCACCGCTCGGCGCTCGGTGAGTCACTGGGCGTCGGTTCGACGAGGGCCCGCTGCGGGCAGTCGCTCAGGGGCGTTGCCCCACTCGGTCCACTACGGCGTGGGCGGCCACGTACGACCACTGCTCGTAGGTCGTGGGTGCTTGCTTCTCCTTGCGCTGGTCACGCGTGCCCAGGTACTGGTACGTCTTCGCGTCGAAGATCAGCACCTGTTTGCCGTCCGCCCAGGGAGTCCCGGGCGGGCCCACGTACTGGATGCCGATGCCGGCGCGGCCGTCCACGTCCGTCCGGCCGGGCAGCACCCTGACTCCCGGGACGGTGGCGAGGGCTTCGAACGCGGCGGGGCGCAGTCCCTTCGGCAGGACCGGGGTGCGGAGCAGGCCGGAGAGGAAGGTGTGGACCATCGGCCAGTCGTCGGCCTTCATCGGCCGACCGTAGTCCGGCTTCCCGCTCACGTCGCGCAAGGCGATCGACAGCTTGTCCGGATCGGTGGGCAGCTGCTTCAGCTGCGACCACCTGCGCGGTGGCCAGCTGCGTGCACCGGACTGGTCCGGCGGGACCCACTGGGTGTGACCCAGCTCGCTGACGTAGGACCTCTTGGAGCCGTCGACCGAGTTCCAGCTCTCGTCGACGTACGTCTTGCTCCGCCCGCCGCCGACTGGGGTTTCCTCGATGATCTCCTTGGTGTAGATGAACTGGTCGTCGCGCGGCGCGATCGGTGTCTCGAGCCTGCGTTCCTCGGCCGCCGCCCCCAGAAGCACGGTGGTCGCGCTCACCGGCCGGGGGGACGGCGAGGTCCCCGGGTCGTCGGTGATCACCACGGTCGTGGCGACCGCAGCCGCAGCGACACCGGCCACCGCCATCCGCAGCAGCGGACGGCGGCGAACGGGCGCGGGAGCGGCGGGAGTCCGCATCGCCTGCTGCAGGCGCAGACGGGCTCGGGCGCGGACGTCGTCCGCCAGAGGCGGCGCGTCCCCGTCCCACTCCCTCAGGAGTTTGAGGTCATTCATCGTCGGATTCCTCTCGGAGAGCTGTTGGATCGGATCCGCCCAGTGCCTCACGAACCTTTCTGCGAGCCCGGTGCAGCCGCGACCGGACCGTCCCCACCGGCACTCCGAGGGCGCGGGAGACCTCCTCGTAGCCGAGGTCGGCCCAGGCGACCAGCAGCAGCACGTCCCGGTGCCGGGCGGGCAACCTGCCCAGAGCGCCCGCCAGTTGGCGGCCCAGCGCCTGGGCGCTGACCCGCGCTGCCACCCGGTCCGCGACCGTCTCCTCGGCCTGGTCGCCAAGGGCTGCCGAAGGCAGCCGTCCGAGCGCCTTCAACCGCCGGGCCTCGGCGCGCCGGTGGCGTCCTATGAGGTTGGTCGCGATACCGAACAGCCACGGCCGGGCGTCGGCCAACTCGGTGTTGTACCGGAATCGCTGCTGGAACGCGGTGGTGAAGGTCTCCGCCATCACGTCCTCGGCCACTTCGGCACCGAGCCGACGCGCCGCGTATCGGTGCACCGAGTCCGCGTGGCGGTCGAAGAGCACGGCGAACGCCTCGGGCTCATCCCACGACCGTTCGACCACCGAGGCGTCACTGTCCTGCCCCATCCTGACGCCTGGTTCGACGGTCATCGGGGCTCCTTTCGTTGATACGAACGCTCTGAAGACTTGGGCTTTCACCTGTACTTCGCCGCTCGCGGGAATCCGGTTCCCCATGGTGTGACCTCACGCGTCGGGGCAGGAGAGGCAGCCGACTCGACTGGAGCCACGTTGCCGGCGTGGTCGACGGCTGCCCCGGGCGTCAGGGGGTTCCCCCGAGTTCGGCGTGGCACTGCTCAGCCGGTCGGCGGTCGCACGCAGCACCGTGTCCCCGGCCGCATGGCTCAACCGCGATGTCCTCGTCATCGTCCAGGTCGCCGTTCAGCGCGCGGAACAGGCAGGGTGACGGTGTAGGCGGGCACCCAGCCGTAGCCGGTGCCTCCTCCTGGTGGACGTCGTCGGCGGTGCGGTCGTCCTCGATCTGCTGGACGCCGGCCCTGTGCGAGCTGCCGTGTCCGCTCGGGGCAACGCGCCAGGACCTCCTTCAGGCCGGCGCGGTTTTCCTCGGTCAGGGTCGCGGGGTGCCGGGTGAGCCAGCCGGTCACCTGCCGCACCGTTGGCGGCCGGGGCGGCGCCCCGGATGGAGCCCCGCGCAAAGTGGCGACGTACGCGCGGACCATGCCGTAGGTGACAGGAGCTTGCTCGGCCATCAGCTCGCTGTGAAGTCGAGTGACGCTCGTGCATCCCTCGGCGGATCGCCGTTCCAAGCAGGGCTTGTAGGGGTCCAGTCTGCTGGGCCGGGGCTGGTTCTCGCGGATGGTGTCCTGCCAGCGGGCGGCGCTCGCGAATCGGAGCGCGGTGTTGAGGCCCCAGCCTCACCGGTAGTAGGGCTGGCGGGCCAGCCCGAGCACCCGGCACGTCACCGCCGCCGGCACCCGGTAAGGGGCAGCGGCGGCGGCCAGCTCACGGACGAGCGGTGGGTTCGCCTACGACGGATACACCGCAGCCCTTCTGGGCACCTCGTTCTCCTGCTCCCGCAACCGGATCCGCTTGCGGTCCTCGCGCAGCTCGGCAGCTCACCCGGCGTTGTTGCGGGTCTGGCGCCCTCGTCGGTGTCGGCGCGGCGCAGCCACTTCGACCACGTGATCGGGTGGACGCCGGAGTCAGCGGCGATCTGTTCCAGCGTGACGCCGGGCTCGCGGTTGCGCGCGACCCGCACGACCGTCCTCGCGGAACTCCTACGGCTTGGGCACTCCCCCATCCTTCCAGGCCGCCTCGCAGCACGCCCGGTCAGGTGTCACCCAACCCTGCAGCAGTCCCCACCACCGCGAACCAGGAAGTTGCTCAGAGGGCTTGCGGAGTCGTACGAAGCTGAAGCCCGGCGGGAGGACCACACGGAGAGGCGAGGGTGCACCCAGACATGTGTCAGGACCGGTGGACGCGGTTCGTCACTAGGCTCGCGCTCGGTTTCGGCTGCAGAACGGTTGCAGCCCCGACCCGCAATGAAACCGACCTGCGCCCTTCCTACAGAGGTGACGATGATGACATCCAAGGTGCTCCGCCAGGCCGCCGCGACGGCCGCCGCTGCCGTGGCCCTCCTCATGCTCGGAGCCGTCGAGACCCAGGCCGCTACGGCGGCCAGCTCCAACGGCTGCCCGGACGGCGCCTTCTGCATCTATCCGCAGAACGCGGGCTTCAACAACAACGTCCCGTCGCACGTGTACTGGTCCCAAGGCGTGCACCCGCTCTACAACCAGTACGGCACCCACATGATCTACAACAACCAGACCGGTGGGTGGAAGGTCGACATCTGCGCCAACTCCAACGGTACCAACTGCTGGACGATCAACCAGGGTTACGCCAACGAGATCGACCTGACACAGGTCAACTCGGTGGTGCTCCACCCGTAACGCGGACCCTCGTACGGTGCCACCCCGCAGCGGAGGGCAGGCGTCGGGCCTTCCGGTCCATCACTGCTGAACCCAGGATGAACGAGCACAGCGTCTTCGAGGCCGAGCACGCCGACCACCCCGAGGCGGAGGCGGTGCTCGGCCTCGGGGCGACCCATGCTGTCAATGCCGGCGCGGGCTGCGACTGTGGCGCGGACTGTGTACAGCCGTCGTGTGGACCTCGCCGTTCGCACAGGACACACGCGGGTGCACGCGGCACCGGGGGCCCCGAGGGGCCCCCGTGGTCATGAATGGACGGTCAGCAGCTGTCCGTCCAGTTATGGGATGCGATGTTGTTGTCCACGGACTCGCCGTAGCCGTCCCACCAGGACCAGCCGTGGCTGAAGACCTCGCGTCCGAGTGACAGGTCCAACCACATGTCGCCGTTGCCGAGGCACGCGTACGCGGCGCTCTGGTCCTCGCCGTAGTACAGGTTGACGTCGTCGTAGCCGCCGGCGTATCCCCGGTTCTCCACCGAGGAAGCGAGGTTGCGCATCGCCGGGCACCCAGAGCCCGGATAGTCCCAGTTGCGGTTGGCCCCGCTCCAGGCACAATGTCCGCCGCCTCGGTAGGGGTCCATCCAGGCGTGGAGCTTGCCGTCTGCTGCGGCCGCGCTGACCGTGCGGGATTCCGCCGGTGTCGGTTCGGAGGCCTGTGCCATGGGAGCGCTGAATGCGACGGCCATCAGGGCGGCCGCGCCGGCGAGTGAAATGAGCTTGCTCATGTCCTGTTCCTCTCGTTGTCTGCTGTCGGGTTGATCAGCCGCGGCGGACGATGTCGCGGGCACGGCTGAGCGCCTTGTACTCGAGCAAGGCGCGGTTCTTCACCTCGGTGGAATGGTGGGAATCCATCTCCTGGCGATGCGTACGGCTCACCTTTCGAAGCGTTGCGGCCAAGCCCGTTGATTGTGCGCATGCGGCCTCGGTCTGAGCCGTGGAGAGCTCACCGGCCCTGGAGCGACGCGCGAAGTGTTCGCGTGTCTTTTGAGGCATGTCATAGGAGAGGCCCCGTTCATGCATGCAGGTGGCCCACTCCCGGGTTACGGGAACGAGCTTGGGATCGTGCACGACGGCCGCAGTGGCCGATCGGGCGAGGGCGTCGGTGACCTTCTTTGCTCGGTACCAGGCGCGCAGGTCGGTGTAGAGCACGCGTTGGGCGTCGGAGACGCATCCTTTGTCGCTGTGCCGGATCTTTCCCATCCCGGGGACGTCGGCTTCCAGCCCTTCCGGGGTCGGCCCGTTGAGTGCCGTGATCGCGGCCGCTTTGCGGTCAGTGGAGAGGCGGTCGAAGTAACGACGGTTGGGGTCGTTGCGGGCCGACGCCTCCCGGCGTTCCCGGATGCCGCGGCCGTAGCCGTTCGCGGCGGCCCACTGCTTGTCGTCGATGACGTACGGGAACAAGCGCTCCAGGGGTTCAGGGAGTTCCGGGGTGACCCAGAAGGAGAAACCCTCCTTTCGCATGCAGTCACGCGTGAGAATCTTCTCCGCCTGGGCCAGCATTTCTCGTTCCGCGACTGTGAGGTGTCGTGGCGGCTGCTGGCGTTGAGCTGCCTGCGAACCGTTAGGTGCGCAGGCGGTAGTCCATGCGGCCGCCATGGAAAGGAGGGTGGCAAGGAGTGGCACGAACGCCGCTCGGCCGGTGCGCCGTCGGCGCCGGTTGGGGCGGGAGGTCGTGCCGCTGTTGTCAGCGGTTTGCCGCGATGTGCGGTCAGGTGTTTTGTGCAGGCGAAGTTGCGCGGACATATGTGGTGGTCCCCCTGTGTCACCACCCCCGGTGGTTCGGGGGGAAGTCGCTTGACGGCGGGAATCAGCCGCGCTTTGGCAACGGTCTTTCGACTGATGACAGAGTGCTTTCCCCCGCGTACGACCGTCACGTTGATCAAGTGGCGGTGCATTGACTATCACATGGTCGACGCAGGTATGTCACTGAAGCCGGGGGGCTTCATGTCTGCTCATCGATAAGGATTTGGTTATAGCGGCAAGTCGAACCGTCGAAAGGGTTCACGGGAATGGGAGCGTCCCTGTCAAGGGAACCGAGCATCCATCAGCTTCGGCTCTACCTCGCACTGAGCGAGGAGCTGCACTTCGGAAATGCCGCCGCGCGCTTTTTCATCACTCAGCCGGCGCTCAGTCAGCAGATCAGGGAGCTGGAGAAGCGCTTAGGGGTACGCGTGATCGAGCGCACGAGTCGGACGATCGCCCTGACCGAGGAAGGGCGAGCCCTGCTTCCCGCAGCCAGTGCCGCGGTCGCGGCTGTCGATCGGCTCAAGGGCATCGCCGGTGCGCAGCAGCGACAGATCTCCGGGCGAGTCATCGTGGGAACCATCGGCGCTGAGGCGTCAATGGCGCACACCCGCGCAGTGCTGGGTCTACTCAGAGATCGCCACCCGCAGATGATCCTGCGTCTGGTGAACCTCAGTTTCGGTGATCACATGGCGGCGCTGGCACAAAGGGAGGTCGATGTGGTTTTCCTCCGTCCTCCGGTGACGGACGACATAGAACTGCACCACCTGGCCACCGAACCACGCGTGGCCTGCCTGTCAGCCGACCACCCATTGGCAGCCTCGCCCCACCTCACGCTGGCCCAATTTTCCGACATCCCGGTGGTCGACATGCCTGAGCAGGTCCCACGGCTGTGGTGGGACTTCTGGGCGGTTGACCCCCGTCCCGACGGCAGTCGCGTTCGATACGGTCCAGTGGTCACCGACATGGAATCGTTGATGCACACGGTGGCCACCGGAGAAGCAATGTGCTTTCTGCCGGCAGCCGCCCGCGATTACTTCCCACGCCCGGGCATCGCATACGTCACGGTGGTCGACCTCCCGCCCTCGACATCCGCTCTCGCCTGGTTTCGCCAAAGGCGTTCCGAACCCACGATCAGAGCCGTCCGGAATGCTGCGCAACAAGTCACCACCAGAGCTGAGGTCGGCCAGACCGACGACCAGCCATCTGCCCTAGCGGGCTGACTCCGGTCGGTGAGGCTGATCGATGCGAAGAATGTGTGGGGCACGTCGAAGCGGGTCCGCTGACCGTCGGCTAACGCGCTTCGGCTCAGACACAGAGCCGAGGCGCGTGACGGAGGTTGAACTCGTGGTGTCGTAGGGGCCAAGGGCTGGCCGTCGGCCGCGGTATCAGCGGAGGCACGCGGTATCCACAAGAGGGCGGGCTGACCGCCGAACGTCAGCAGTTCTTGATCCCTGGATCGGCGGCAACCGATCTGATCGTTGCCCCGGGTCGTGACTGGTACAGCGCGACCGCGTCCGCCTTGAGCTGCGGCGGATAGTTCTTCATGACCACGAGATGTCCGTTCTCAGGTCCTCAGGTCATCGGGATCCAGTGTCTCGTGTGTCCAACATCAGGGGTCAAGGCTTTCCATCGCATGGCGGCACTACACCGTCCTGCCAGCTGACCGGCAAACCCTGACGGCCCACGACCGGAAAGACCACCGCGCTGGTCTCCGCCCTGCCCGAACACCGAAAATTGCGTCGGCCACCCGACAACACTTCCCCCTCGACGACTCCCCATCGCCCCCACCAAGACAGCGAAATCAGATCGCTGACGAGACGTCTGGCCGACCGCGCCTACGGATGCGTGTCCGTGATCGCGATGACCTCGTCGAGGCGGTCCAGGGCGGCCTGCAGGTCGTCGATCTTGGCCTGGATGCGCTCGCGCTCGACTCGCAGCATGGCTCGTTGCTCGGCGTCGGTGTGCCCAAAGTCCCAGCACGGAAGGAGTTCGGTGATCCTTCGGCTGGTCAGGCCGGCGGCGAACATCTGCTGGAAAAAGCGGATCAGGGGGATGGCGTCCTGCCGGTACAGGCGCTGGCCGGACGGGCTGCGCTCCGGGATGAGCAGCCCTTGCTGCTCGTAGTAGCGCACGGCACGCACCGAGACGCCGGCACCCCGTGCCACCTCGCCGATGCGGATCACAACGGCTGCACTGCTCCCCTGATCCGTGTGCCGCACCGAGAGAGTGTGCCCCGAAGCGGGGGTGTAGCGGTCTCCACCCCCGTGGTGTAGGCCGCTACACCGTCGCCCGGCTCTCGGTCGCCTAGCGTGGGCGTATGTGGAAAGCGATGTGGCAGGCCTGGCGGGCCACGGTCCACCTGGCCCTCGCCGCTGTGATGGCCTTCGAGCTGTATCTCTTCGTCACGGTTCTGCTGATCACCGCCACCGGCACGCTCGCGGTGGTCGGAGCGTGGCTGCTGCCGGAGACGGTGCTGCTCATCCGCCGCATCGCCGGCGCCAAGCGGCAGATGACGGCCGCGTGGACGGGCCGGCAGATCCCCGGGGCATACCAGGCCCTCACCGGTCCGCTGCGGCGGCGGCTGCGCATCGCGGTCCACGACCCCGGGACCCGTACCGATCTGCTCTGGATGCTCGCCTCGTACCTCTACGGTGCTCTGATTTTCCTCGCACTGCCGCTGTGGCCTCTCGGGCTGGTCGTCGACGGGGTGTGGTGCGGTGTGCTGCGCCGCGAAGCCGTCGTCCTTCCGCTGATCACCCGGCTCGCCGACCTGGAGGCGCGCTGGTCGCAGGCCCTGCTCAGGCCCTCCCCCGGGGCGCTGCTCGTCGCCCGGGTCAAGGAACTGGCCGCCACGCGCGCCGACGCGATCGCCGCGCATGAGGCCGAGCTGCGCCGCATCGAACGGGACTTGCACGATGGCGCCCAGGCCCGCCTGGTGGCCCTGTCCATGCGCATCGGCCTGGCGCAACGCGCCTTCGACCACGATCCCGACACCGCTCGCAAGCTGCTCGCCGACGCCCAGGACCATGCCCAGGAGGCCCTGGCCGAGCTACGGCACGTGGTGCGCGGCATCCACTCGCCGATCCTCACCGACCGCGGTCTGGTCGGCGCCGTGCGGGCGCTGGCGGCCAGCAGCGGGCTGGAGGTGACCGTGGAGGTCCTGGGCGGTCTGGAGGAAGGACCGCGGCCCCCGGCGGCGGTGGAGGCGGCCGCGTACTTCGCGGTGGCCGAAGCGTTGACCAACGCGGCCAAGCACAGCGGCGGCCGCCGGGCTACCGTTCGTCTGGAACGCCTGCGTGACGGGCTGCGGGCGGTCGTCCGGGACGAGGGCACGGGCGGCGTGGACGAACACGGCGGCTCCGGCCTGCTGGGCATCCGCCGCCGCGTCGCCGCCCTCGACGGCACGGTCACCGTGACCAGCCCCGCCGGGGGCCCGACCGAGATCGAAGTGGAGCTGCCGTGCGTGTGGTGATCGTCGAGGACAATGCCCTGCTCAGAGAGGGGCTCGTCCTGCTGCTGGACTCGGCCGGGCACGAGGTGGTGGCCGTCGCGGGCAGCGGGCCGGAGATCCTGCCCGCGCTGTTCGAGCACCGCCCGGACATCGCCGTGCTGGACGTGCGGATGCCGCCGCACTTCCGCGACGAGGGCCTGCGCGCCGCCCGCGAGGCGCGGGAGAGGATTCCGGGACTGCCGGTCCTGGTCCTGTCCCAGTACGTCGAGGAGTCGTACGCGGCCGAGCTGCTGAGCGGCGGAGCGAGAGGGGTCGGTTACCTGCTGAAGGACCGCGTGGGGCGGGTCGACGAGTTCCTGGACGCGCTGGAGCGGGTCGCCGCGGGCGGCACCGCCCTGGACCCGGAAGTCGTCACCGAGTTGCTCACCCGCCGTCGGGACACGCCGGTCGACTCCCTCACCCCGCGCGAAGGCGAGGTGCTGAAGCTCATGGGCGGAGGGCCACGACAACGCCACCATCGCCAAGACGCTCGTCGTGACCGAGCGCGCGGTGCACAAGCACATCGGCAATGTGTTCCTGAAGCTGGGCCTGCCGCCCAGTGACAGCGGGCACCGCCGAGTGCTCGCCGTGCTCGCCTACCTCAACAGCCCTCAGGGCAGCCACTCCTGACGTGCAACGGCCGCCGCGGCGTCGGCGAGATCCTCCCGCGCGACCGCCGCCAGGGCAACCTCCCCGA
>NZ_JBSFTY010000149.1:0-12768 GCF_053591515.1 Streptomyces sp. NPDC003011 | reverse complement strand
CACGTCGACATCTCCGACCTCTACACCCAACTGGCCGACCACGGCTACGAGTACGCCTCCGCGGCCACGTCCGCGTCCGCGGTGACGCCGGCGAGCGGCACGAAGTACACCACGCGCTGCTCGGCCCGGCGGCTGACGGCGTGCGCCAGCCGGGTCTTGCCGAGGCCGCCGGGGCCTACGACGGTGACGGCACGGGAGGTGCGCAACAGCCGCTGCACCGCCGCGAGGTCCTCGTCGCGGCCGACGAGCGGGTTCGGCTCGTGCGGCACACCGTGCCGGACCACCGGTGCCTCGCCGCGCAGGAGCTCCCGCTGGACGGCCTTGAGGCCGGCGCCCGGATCCGTGCCCAGCTCGTCGCGCAGCCGGCGGCGGTACGCCTCGTACCGGGCCAGCGCGGCGGACGGGCCCGCCGTCGCCGCCTCGCCGCGCAGCAGTTCGGCGAGCACCTCCTCGTCGCGCGGATACTCCGCGGCGGCCACCGCCAGCGGCCCGGCGGCCTCCGCGTGCCGCCCCAGCCGGGCGAGCGCGAGCGCCTGCGCGCGGACGAGCGCGCCGCGGACGGGGGCACGCTCGGCGCGCAGCGCGGACACGGGGTCGTCGGTGTCGCCGGCCGCGTCGGGAGTGCCCTCCCACAGCGCGAGTCCGGCCTCGGCCGCAGCCAGCGATCCCGTGTGGTCCCCGGCCCTGGCCCGGTCCGCGCTCGCGGCGGCGTGCAGCAGCAGGGCGGAGGTGTCGACCTGCCGCTCGGCGAGGGTGAGCCGGTATCCGGTCGGCGTGCCGGCGATGACGTCGGCGCCCAGCTGCGCGCGCGCCCTGGACACCAGGACCTGCACCGCCTTCGCCGGCCGCTCCGGCAACTCGTCCGGCCACAGCCCCGCCACCAGCCGCTCGGTGCTGCAGCCCGTGCGCAAGTCGCCCGCGAGCAGCGCGATGAGACCGCGGAGCCGGGGCGCGGTGACCTCCTGTCCGCGACAGGCGACACGGGGCAGGAGGGTCAGCTCGATGGTGGTCAGGTCGGTGGTGGTCAGGTCGGTGGTGGTCAGGTCGGTGGTGGTCAGGTCGGTGGTCACCCGTGCAGGTTAGCCAAGGCGCCGGCCGCCGGGCCTTCCGCTTCCGCGCCAACTCCCGCTCCGCGGGCGGCATTCGCCCACGCACGCCCGCCGCGCGGGCGGATACCGCCATCGCGCCGACCGATACCGCCATCGTGCCGACCGATGCCACCGCCGTGCCCGTGTCCGCCACCCGTGCCGCCGCACGTCGGCCAACTCGCCCCCGACGAAGCGCTTCTAGGAACGCCGCCGCCTCACCATCGCGAGGGCCGTCCCGATCCCTGCGAAAAGCAGCCCGATCCCACCGAAGATCAGCGGCAAAAGCCACAGCGAGGCGAAGCCCTTGATCCGCGCGTCGTCGGGGGAATCGGCGCGGTAGAGCACCTCGACCCGCTCGCCCTCCTCGTACGACGGCGGATTGGAACCCGTCGAGCTCCTGAACGTCCTCGGCGTGCCGTCCGCCGAGGTGAACTCGACCACGGGGTACGCCACGGGCCCGTCGTTCACCCGCTTCTTGCGGGACACGCCGTTGTCGTCGTTCCGCCACTCCAGCGCCACCACCGTGCCGGGGGCACGCTCCGCGTTCGCCAGGAACGAGACCGACACCCCCGCCAGGATCAACCCGACGACCAAGAACAACGCCCCGAACGCGATCGCCCCCACCGCGAACCACCGCAGGGCGCCCCGCCCACGCACTTGAACCCGCATCTCGTCCCTCTCGCTGCCCGGAGTGAAGAGACGTTATCGCAGGTATTCCGGTCGGCGTCCCCCGTCCCCCGTCCCCGGACGGTTCGGCGCCGTGCCGCCGCTCGGGCGTCGTCCGTCCCGTCACCGGCGGCACCCGGCGCAACGGCTCCGCAGGAGTGCCGGGTTACTGGGTGCCGAGTTGCCGGCGTGTGCTCCTGCGGGAGCGCGTGTTCAGCATGACGGGTCCGCTTCCGTACTGGGACAAGCGTGCGGAGACGGGCGTGCCGTAGTACTCCTGGAGCTCCGAAGTCACACCGTTCCTCATGTGGAGTCGTCGATGACCGTTCGCCGTGTCACGCCTGTCCTCCGGACAGACTCAGCGCAGGAAAGCCTGGAGTTCTACGACCTGCTGGGCTTCGAGGAGGTCATGAACCTCGGCTGGATCATGACGCTCGCCTCGCCGTCCACCCCGGCGGCGCAGGTCAGCTTCATGACCGATGACAGGACCGCGCCGGTCACGCCGGACATGAGCGTGGAGGTGGACGACGTGGACGCGGCCTATGCGGTCGTGCGGGACAGCGGCGCGGAGATCGTGCACCCCTTGCAGGACGAGGAGTGGGGTGTGCGACGGTTCTTCGTCCGCGACCCCGACGGCCGGGTGATCAATGTGCTGAGCCACCGCTGACGCCGGGTTCACGGTACGACGTTCACCGGTGGACCGAGCGGGACGGCTCGTGGCGGACACCGCGAAGGAGATCACCGCGCGGCGGGCGTGAGGGGGTCGGGGAGCTGCCGGCCGTCTGCAGCGGGCCGCGCGGCGCAGAGTGCGGACGCGGTCGTGCGGCGGCCACTTCGACGGGGTCGCACCCGCGCCGCGTGCGGACATCGATGGAGCGGGGCGCGAACGCGCCGCTCCGCGTCTTCGAGGGTGCCATCACCCGGCGAACCGTCCCGGAGATCCCGGCCGCGTCCTCGGTCGCCCGCGGTGACCGCGTGGGCGGCGGTGCGCCAGGCGAGGGCCATGATGGTCAGGACACCCTGGCCGTCGGCGGGAGCCACATCCAGCGCGCCATGACGAAACTCGACGCCCGCGACCGGGCCAACTCGTCGTCACCGCCTACCAGTACGGCCTCGTGCGACCGCACCCCCGTCCGGGCGGCTGACGCGGACGGCACGATGCCCGCCGTCCCACCGGCACGGCACCGGCCGCGGCGAGGGCACGGCGAGGACAGGGCGAGGACACGGACGAGCGTCGTACGGCACCCGGCTGTCAGCACCGACGGGTCAGCACCGACGGCCTGCGCTGGATGCCTCTGGTCCGTCGCCCCCTCGGAGGTCCGCCCCTCGTCCGCACTCGCCCACCGGACACCCCTCGGAAGCGCTGCGTGACAGCCCGGACGCGCGGACCGGCGTTCGCTCAGCAGTCGTTCAGCCGACGACGTCGACCCCGTATCCGCGGGCGAGGGCGTCGAGGCCCTGATCGTAGCCCTGGCCGACGGCGCGTAGCCGCCAGACGGGGCCCCTGCGGTAGATCTCCGCGAGCAGCATGGTGCGTTCGGTGGTGGCGGCGTCCAGGGTGGCCCGGGCGAGAGGTGCGCCGCTGCTGCCGGGGGCCGCGCCGATCTGGATCGCACCGACCGTCCCGAAGGTGGCGGCGCCGTCGACGGCCGCGGCGACGACGACCTTCCGCGTCGCGGGCGCCAGGGATGCCAGGTTGAGGGCGATGGTCTGTTCGGCGGGGCCGCCGGTCAGCAGCCGCACCGTCCCGGCGGGGCTCTCCGGAGCTCCGTAGAAGACGAAGTCCTCGTCGAAGGTGACCTGTTCGTCCTCGTCGAGGAGGAAGGCGACGACGTCGATCGCGCAGTCGGACCGCGGGGCCCAGCTGGCGGTGACGTACCACTCGGGCGCGGGTGCGCCGTGCAGGGGCAGGTCGATGACGCCGCCGCGCGGCATGACGCGCGGGGGCCCGGGGGTGAGAGGGCCCGGGGGTGAGAGGGCCCGGGGGTGAGGGGGCTCGGGGGTGAGGGGGCTCGGGGGTGAGGGGGCCAGGGGGCTCGGGTGATCCGGGGGGGGGCCTGGGCGTCCGGGTGCCCAGACGCCCAGACGCCCGCGCCGGCCGCACACCCGGCCGGCTGCAGGTGGGATCAGGGACTGTCACCGGACCAGTCCCAGCGGGCCGGATCGCCCGGACGCGGGTCGTACAGCGCACGCCCGCCGGCGCCGAACTGCCCGAGTTCCGTCCGGAGGGAGACGCCGGTGCCGCTCTCGTCCGGCGTCCAGCCGGTGATGTCGAGCAGCAGACCGTCCAGTGGTCCGCCGACCAGTTCGGCGTAGGTGCGTCCCGGCCGCGGTCCTTGCCCGGCGTCGTCGTGGTCGGCGCCGTAGACCCGGCCGCGCAACAGTTCCTCATCCCTGTCCATGGTTCCCAGGCTCTCAGCCACCACTGACAACGAGGGCGCGCCGGATGCTCAGTGCGCCGGCCCGCACTGTCCGGAGGGTTTCCGCGGAACCCGGAACCCGGAACCCGGAACCCGAGACAGCAGCGCCCGCCCGCCGCGGCCGGTAGGCCGAGCGCATCGGTGACCAACCCTCGGCCACAGATGGAGGTGCTGTCGGCGTAGACCGTCGTCCGGCAGGACGAGGAGCGGTGCCGTTCACCGCCACCCATGAGTCGTCGTAGTGGACGCCCTCCATGCCGAGGTTGCGCACGTCACCGAGTCGAACGACCACACCGTCCGCGCGGTCCGTGTCCGTCATGACCACATGCCGAGGTCTGGCCCCAGCGCCCGTACCCGTGCCCCGCACCCGCACCCGCACCCGCACCCGCACCCGCACCCGCACCCGTGCCCGTGCCCGTGCCCGTGCCCGTGCCCGTGGGGGCCCTTGCTCAACCGATCGGTTGACTAACCAGGACGATGGCCGTAAGGTATTTAACCAACCAGTTGAATACGAGGTGTCAGGTGACCGACGACCGACTGTCGCTGGTGTTCTCCGCACTGGCCGACCCCACCCGGCGCGACATCGTGGCCCGGCTCGCCGCCGGGGACGCCACGGTCAACGAACTGGCCGAGCCGTACGACGTCACGGTGCAGGCCGTGTCGAAGCACATCAAGGTCCTGGAGGACGCCGGCCTGGTCAGCCGCAGCAGAGACGCCCAGCGACGGCCCTGCCACCTCGAAGCAGAGGTCTTCGACCTGATGACGAAGTGGATCGAGCGTTATCGACGCGAGGCGGAGGACCGTTTCCGCCGACTCGACGCCCTCCTTGAACAGATGGACGAGCAACCGACGACAGACACTTCCGCGCAGGAGGCGGCATCATGAGCACCGACGACACCACACGCCACCCCGACGAGACGCAGATCGTGGCCGACCCCGATCTGCCCACCATCGAGATCATCCGAGAGTTCGACGCTCCGCCGGAGCGCGTGTTCCGCGCGCACACCGACCCCGATCTGGTCGTCCAGTGGCTCGGTCCGCGCCGGCTCACGATGCTGATCGACCAGTACGACGCGCGCAGCGGTGGCTCCTATCGCTACGTACATCGTGACGACGACGGCACCGAGTACGGCTTCCACGGCGTGTTCCACGAGGTCCGCGCCAACGAGCGGATCGTGCAGACCTTCACCTACGAGGGCTTTCCGGACGGCGTCAGCCTGGAGACGGTTGTCTTCGAGGACCTGGGCGGGCGCACCCGGCTCACCGGAAAGTCGCTCATGGACTCCGTCGAAGCCCGCGATGCGATGCTCAAGAGCGGCATGGACGTCGGCGTCCGTGAAGGTTACGAGCGACTTGACGAGCTGCTCGGCGGTCAGCGGAGCGACAGCGCCGACCCGCACCCCGAGACAGGATCCTGATCATGGCGAGACCAGCAGCCGACGAGTACCGCACCGTGGCCCGCGGCTTCACCGACCGCGTCCACGGCACGGATCCGCAGGCATGGGACAACCCGGCGCCGTGCGAGCGGTGGGTCGCCCGGGACGTGGTTCGTCACCTCGTCGAGTGGTTGCCCGCCTTCCTGAAATCCGGCGCCGGAGTCGAACTGCCCGAAGGGCCCTCGGTGGACGATGACCCGGTGGCCGCCTGGGTGACGCACCGCGATGCCGTACAGGCCCTCCTCGACGATCCGGGCACCGCACACAAGCTGCTGTCGAACCCGCACATCGGAGACATCCCCCTGGACCAGGCGGTCGACCGGTTCTACACCGCCGATGTCTTCATGCACACCTGGGACCTGGCACGGGCCACCGGTCAGGACGAACATCTCGATCCCGCCCGATGCGCCCGGTTGCTCGACGGGATGCTGCCGCTCGACGACATGCTCCGTACGAGTGGGCAGTACGGACCCCGGGTCGAGGTGCCGGAGACGGCCGACGTCCAGACCCGCTTGCTCGCCTTCATCGGCCGCGAACCCTGACTCACGCGGGCGCGAACTCTGACTCACGCGGGCGCGAAGGGGCGCATCTCGTCCGCGCCGGCCCGCACGACGCCGTAGGTGTGCTCGGGCACGGCGTTCCAGGCTCCCGGGAGATCACCCAGCGGCTCCGAGACGACGAGACGCGTCTCCTCGGAGAGGTCCCGCAGGAACTGAACGTCGGGATGCAGTGCCCGCAGTGAGTCCACTCGACTGCTGTAGTACAGCGAACGAGCGGCGCCCTCGGTGGCGTGGCGGAACGCCCAGACATCCACCCCGTCGGTCGCGGCAACGGTCATCTGGAGCGGGGCGGCGATGCCGTGTGCCCGGCCCGTGCGCTCGACCATCCCGGCCATACGCGCCACCGCGCCCGGCGGATCGTCCTCCAGCCCGAGAGTGAGGGCCAGGAAGAACATGACCTCGGAGTCCGTGGACCCCTCGATGTCGGCGAACAGCGAGGGGTCCACGGCCATGCAGAGCTCCCGTCGAAGCAGGGGAAAACCGGTGATGGCCCCGTTGTGCATCCACATCCAGTGGCCGTGCCGGAAGGGGTGGCAGTTCGTCTGCTGTACGGCCGTACCCGTCGACGCGCGGATGTGGGCGAAGAACAGAGATGAGCTGACGTGCCCGGCGATCTCCCGCAGATTGCGGTTGTTCCACGCCGGCCCGACATCGCGGACGACGGCGGGGCCTTCCGCCCCCGAGTCCCGCGCGTACCATCCGACGCCGAAGCCGTCCCCGTTGGTGGTCTCCACACCCATGCGGGAGTGCAGGCTCTGGTCGATCAGCGAGTGCCGGGGCTTGTACAGGATGGATTCGAGGAGCAGGGAAGTCCCCGAGTAGGCGAGCCACCGGCACATCGACGATCACCTTCTCCTGGTCAGCGGCCTTGGTCGTCGCGAGGACAGGGCCCGGCCGTGAAACCCCGCCGGGGCGATGACCGCGGCGCATGAACACCATCCGCTGGAACTGGGCCGAACCTCTCCGACCCACCTCCCCGGTCCGGCGTCAGGGCGCCGGCCGCTCCCGCGTGAGCGGCCCTGCTCTTCCACCGTCGTCCCGGCAGCCGTTGATCGCATACGGAGGCGGACGCTCACCACCGCGATCCGCGCTCTGATCCGGTCGTGCTCGTCATGTCGCGGCCCGTCGCCATGGGCGGTCACGTCGACGGCGAGGCCCCGCGAAACCACACGTGGCCACGGAGCGGCGGGCACGCGGCCACGATGCCGGGGACCTTGCCGGCAGCAGGACGGCGCTTGCGCAGGCACCGCTCTGCTCGCCTCGCGGCCTCAGTCGACCAGCGTCTCGCAACCTGAGTCGTCGCAGTAGGACACCGCACGAGCCTCAGCACCCGTGTCGCCGCCGACCGCCATCACGGTGTCGACGAGGATGTGGCTGCCGTCGTGGTCCAGTCTCTCTCCTCGTAGAGAGCCGTCACACCGTCACTCTCCGCCGCACCGAGGTCCAGCAGCCCTTCGCCGCCGCACCCTATGCCGCCGCACCGCCGGATACCCGCACCGGTGAAACCGCCGCGGCGCAGCGCAAACGGAAGGGGATGCAGTCGGGGTTCGGGCAAGGGTGCCGCCGCTCGGGTGGAGGGCCAGGCGCCAGGTGCCGGTGGAGGGGACCGGAGCCGGTCCTGCTGGAGGTGCCGGGGTTCCCATGTCGGCGCAGGCACCGGCTCCGGGCCTGATGGCCGCTTACCCCTGGACGGACCGGCGATACAGCCAGTTGTGTGTACAGGCCGTGAGAGTCACGCGGACATGAGTGGGGGGCGCACCGACCATCGGTGCGCCCCCACCCGCGTACGGCAACCGCCGACGCGTCCTACCAGCGGTACCAGCGGCCTCGCTTCCCGCCTGCTCCGGTGGAGCGAGCGAGGAAACCGGCCAGCCAGATCACCAGGACGATCACGGCGATCCACCACAGTGCCTTCAGGGCGAACCCGGCACCGAAGAGGAGCAGGATGAGCAGCAGAACTAGCAGCAGGGGAACCATAGTTATCAACCTCCGTTCCGCCGTGTGCCCCGCAATGATCTCCGCACACGCTGAAACTTATCTGTTTCTTACTTGCCGCTCGGGGCATCAGGCGGGCCGCCCGCGGCCCTCCCCGCCTCTCCTCGAATGCCGCACCTGCGAGTGCCTGCGTGCACGGGTGACGGGTACACGGTGTGCGTACGCATGGGTGTGGACGGCAGCAGGGACGGGAGTGACTTCAGTGGCGGTCAAGGCGATGGGTTGGGCGCATTCGTTTCCCGTGTCAGGTGGCGTGCGCGCCGGACGGCAGTGGACGCGACGGCAGTTGGAGTCCCTGCCATGGGCCGCCGAGGAGCCCCAGACGGTGGACTCCGTCGTCCTGGCCGTGTCCGAGTTGCTCACCAACGCTCACATCCACGCGCACAGTGACGCGCATCTGGTCCTCACCTGGGACGGCGACTGCCTTCATGTAAGCGTCCATGACGAGGACCCGACACTGCCGCGCCAGCGTGACCCGCAGGCGGGCGAGGTGTCCGGTCGCGGAGTGGGGATCGTGCGGATGCTCGCTGATGAGGTGGAGATGAAGTGTCAGCGGCACGGCAAGACCGTGTCGGCGTGCTTCCGTCCGGCGAGCGCCGACCGGTCGGAGGGCAACTGAACTCCGTACGGATCCGTTGCGCCTACCGGTCCGGTTCCGTGCGGCCCGGTCGGGCTCCCCAGGCGACCAGGGCGGCGAGCGCGGAGACGGGTGCCGGCAGTAACGACAGGGCGGCCAGCAGGCCGTAGGGGGACGAGCGTGAGGGCGGCCGCGGTGAGTCCGCCGAGCGCGATCAGCGTGACCGTACGGGCAGTTGCCCTCGCGCGGCGGGCGAGTGCCGCGTACAGAGTGCGGCCGAGAATCTGTCCGGCACCGCCGAGGCCGAGTGCCCACGCCGACCTCGCTGATGGTGAACCCGCCTTCGAGCAGCAACGGCACCAGGGCGACGACGACCGTGGAGACGCTGAACGCGAAAAGGGGCAGGGCGGGCGGCCGGCATCCGGAACGGCCGGCTGCGGGTGGCCGCGCTCGCGCCCCGGGTGGCGCGGGCGGGGGCCGGTGATGCCGTCGGCCACGGTGCGGTGAGTGGGAGAGCGCGGGCGGGGACAGTCGCGAGAGCGCGCACCAAGACCAGGACGGCACAGGCAGCGTGCCATGACGGCGTGGGTGATGTGCGGGTTCAGTACGGGGCAGGCGTGGCGTAGTGGGCGATGTCCCAGCTGGTGATCTGGGTGGTGCACAGCGTCTGGAGGGCGGCGCGGGGCCGCGACCGGTCCCCTGTTCCGGTCGCGGCCCCGAGCTCAGGGGTGTCGAGGCTGGTCACGAGCCGCAGCAGCCGCCCTCCGGCGCCTCCTCGGCCTTCGTACCGGCGGCGGCGGGGGCGGCGGCGCCGATCTGCACGAGCGCGGGTGCCGGAGCGGGAGCGCAGCAGCCGCCGGCGTCGGCCTGCCCGGCGGCCGGGTCGTCGAACAGCCCGGCCCCGCCGCACACCCCGGTCTCCGGCAGGGTGAGCTCGACGCGGTCGGCGGATTCGAGGTCGCCCGCGATCGCCGCGGTGACGGACCGGACCTGCTCGTAGCCGGTCATGGCCAGGAAGGTGGGGGCGCGGCCGTAGGACTTCATGCCGACCAGGTAGACGCCGGGTTCGGGGTGGGACAGCTCGCGGTGGCCGTGCGGGTAGACGGTGCCGCAGGAGTGCTGGTTGGGGTCGATGAGCGGCGCCAGCGCGGTGGGCGCCTGGAGCCGTTCGTCCAGGCCGAGGCGGAGCTCGGACAGGAAGGAGAGATCCGGGCGGAAACCGGTCAGCACGATGACCTCGTCCACCGGGTCGAGGCGACGGCCGTCCTCGGCGGCCAGCACCAGTCGGCCCTCGGCGTCGCGTTCGATGGCCTCGGTGCGGAAGCCGGTGACCGCGTCCGCGTACCCGTTGTCGACGGCGGCCTTCGCCGCGAGCCCGAGAGCGCCGCGGGCGGGCAGCTGGTCGGCTTCGCCGCCGCCGAACGTGGAGCCCGACAGGCCCCGGCGCAGAATCCACACCGCGTGCGTGCCCGGCTCGTCCTTGGCGATGTCGGCGAGGGTGGCCAGCGCGGTGAAGGCGGAGGTGCCGGAGCCGATGACGGCGGTGCGCCTGCCTGCGTAACGGGCCCGGATCGCAGGGTCGTTGAGGTCGGGGACGCGGTAGCTGATGCGGTCGGCGACCGCGTTCTCGCCGAGGGCGGGCAGCCCGCTGGCGCCGGCCGGGCTGGGCGTGGTCCAGGTGCCGGAGGCGTCGATGACGGCCCGGGCGAAGACGCGCTCCTCGCCGTCGGCGGTGCTGAAGTGGATGACGAAGGGCTGGCTCTCGCGGTCGGCGTCGACGATGCGGTCGCGCCCGGCACGGGAGACGCCGGTGACGGTGGCGTCCACGCGGACGTGGTCGCCGAGGACGTCGGCGAGGGGCTGGAGGTAGAGCTCGGCCCAGTCCCCGCCGGACGGGTACGTGGCCGGGTCCGGCTTGGTCCAGCCGGTGGGGGCGAGCAGCTTCTCGGCGGCGGGGTCGGTCAGCTCGGCCCAGGTGGAGAACAGCCGTACGTGGGCCCACTCGCGCACCCCGGAGGCTGCGGCCGGTCCGGCTTCCAGGACCAGTGGTTCGATGCCGCGCTCGACGAGATGGGCGGCGGCCGCGAGGCCTGCCGGGCCGGCGCCGATGACGACGACCGGCAGGTCCGACGTGGTGGTGGTCATGGCAGTCCTCCGGGTTGACGCGGCCCGGTCAGGGCCACTGTTTCGATCGCTGTCGATATCCTGACCTTGCCACGCTCCATCGATAAGTGTCAACATAGACGCATGTCGAAGTTGTCAGAGGTTGTGGAACCGTCAGAGGTTGTGGAACTGCCGGTCCTGGACGCCGGGACAGAGGTGCCGTGCTGCCCGCCGATCACCGCCGGGGAACTGTCGCAGGCCGACGCGGAGAAGATGGCGGCCATGTTCAAGGCGCTCTCCGACCCGGTGCGGCTGCGGCTGTTCTCCAAGGTCGCCTCGCACGCCGGAGGCGAAGCGTGCGTGTGCGACATCTCCGACGTCGGTGTCTCCCAGCCGACCGTGTCCCACCACCTGAAGAAGCTGCGCGAAGCCGGACTGCTCACCTCCGAGCGGCGGGGGACCTGGGTCTACTACCAGGTCGCGCCCTCCGTGGTGGCCGCGATGTCCGCCATGCTCGACCTGCGTTCCTGAACCGGCGGCGCGCGGCCCGACGCGTCGCCCGACGCGGCCCGTCAGCCGCAGCCCGGCGGGCAGCAGCGTGCCCGGTACCCCCGCAGTGCGCCGAGCCGCCCGGGCATGCTCGCGTCATCAGCCCCCGAAGGACCTGCCCGCCCTCCTCGCGGTGGAGGACGAGGGTCGAGACAGCCCAGCACTGCCGCCGTGGCCGGAGCCGTGCGAAGCGGGTTGTCAGATGAGCAAGCGGCCGATCTCCGCGGCCACCTATCCGGGCGGGCCGTCCGACACCGGTCAGGATCGCCGAAGCGGGCCCGGTCCAGTCGCCGTAGCCCAGCAGACGCGGGCACGGCTCACCGACCGCACGCGTGCCCCGGGTGGCGATGTGCCCTTGGGCCCCAGGCACGGCGAGCGGGGCGGGGTGGGACAGGGCGGGGGCGGGGCGGCAGTCGGTGCACCAGCCGACCGTGTCCGCCGCGGCCCGCGTCCCGTCCGCCCACCGGATACCGTCGCCGGTGAGCCGGATGAACATCGGCCGAGCCTTCGACAGCTCGGCGTCCCGGGCCGCGCGCACCGGCGGCGCGGCGACGATGTCGCCGAGCGAGGCGACGCCGCCGGTGTCGGCGGCCGTGCCCGCATCGAGGGCGCGACGGCGGGCGGTCGCGTCGTCGGACAAGGCGCGGCCGTCGATGTCGTCGACGAGGAAACGGGCCGGGCGCCGGGTGACCCGGGCCAGGTCGACCCTGTCGTCGGCGGCGAGGTCGGCGGGCGATCTCTGCGCCGAAGTTCCCTGCGCCGACCACGACGACCCACTGACCGGCGTGGTCGGCGTGGTCGGCGTGGTCGGCGTGGTCGGTGTGGTGGGCGGGACGCCGGTAGCCGGTGGTGTGCAGCCGGCGTTCCGCCGAACACGTCCCAGCCGGGAACGGCGGGCGGAGGGAGCGCCACCAGGTGCCGGTGGCCGAGACCACCGCCCGAGCCGACCAGTCGCCCGCGTCCGTCTCCACCCGCAGCCGCCGGGCACCGGCCGTACGGCGTCCACACGGACCGGTCACCGGACAGGCGGGGCGCGGCGCTGCCCGCAGTCGGCCAGGCAGTCGACGACGTGACCGGCGTCCGGGTGCTCCTCGCCCGGCCGGGCGGGTATGAGCCGGCCCGCGAGCGCGGAGAAGGCCGCCGGCGGGAACAGGCGGAGCGAGTGCGAGTCCCATGTGTCCCGCCAGGCACCGCCCGGCGCGGGCTGGGCGTCGAGGACGACGAAGTCGAGCTCGACGCGGCGCGGGTGGTGATCGGCGGCGGGTCCCGCCGACGGCGCACGGGGTGGGGCGGCGGCGGGAGATCGGAAGAGCGACGTGGAGGGAAAGAGTGTAAGTTCGCGCGTGTAGATCACCGTTGTCGCCGGATCATGAA
>NZ_JBSFTY010000148.1:0-13361 GCF_053591515.1 Streptomyces sp. NPDC003011 | reverse complement strand
GTCCTGCTCGGTCGCGGTCCAGTTGAAGTACTTCTTCGTCTCCTCGGCGCCGAGCTTCTGCCACAGCGCGAGCGCGCCGCGGCGCCCGGTACCGCAGCACCGCCGCCATGCCCTCGACGTCGCCGAGGGCGCCGTCCGGTACGAAGCGGACGGACCGGACCGGACCGCCGGCCGCCGGCGTGGGGCCGGACGCGTCAGTCCCGGTCGCTCTCGGGGCCGCAGGAACTGCCGTCGGGCGGGAGCGAGCCGGACAGCAGGAACGCGTCGATCTTCCGGTGCACGCAGGTGGAGGACGCGTACCCCGTGTGACCCTCACCCCTGTTGTCGAGCACCACGGCCGAGTCGCCGAGCCGCCGAGCCGTCTGCACGGTCCAGCGGTAGGGCGTCGCCGGATCGCCGCGCGTGCCCACGAGGAGCATCTTCGGAGCGCGGAGGTCCCGCACCCTCTCGCGGATGAAGTCGGTGCCCCTGGGACGGCCGTAGCACATCAGGTACTCGATGAGCCGGTAGCGGCCGAAGACCGGGGAGGCCTCCTCGTACGCGGCGCGCAGCCGGCCGAGGTCCCGGGAGATCCGGTCGGCGCCGGGGCGGTCGGGATCGTCCGCGCAGTTGATCGCCATCAGCGCCGCCGGAAGGTTGTCGAGGGGTATGTCCTCCTGGTCGACGAGACCGCCGTCCGCACCGGCGCCGGCCCGGAGACCGGACGCCCGCCATCCCGACCGGCCGCCGGAGAGCCCGAGGAGGGCACGGGTGTCCCCGTCCTCGACGAGCGAGGCCAGCGCCCGCTCCAGCGTGGGCCACAAGTCCTCGCTGTAGAGGGCCTGTCCGATGGCGCCCACCAGATCCTGCCCGGTGAACTCCCCGCCGAAGTCCGTCGGCACCGGGTCCTCGTCGAGCGACGCCACGAGCCGTACGACCTCCTCCCGGGCCGAGCGCGCGTCCGTACCGAACGGGCAGGCGATGTCCTTCACGCACCAGTCGACGAAGTCCTCCAGCGCCGTCTGCTGTCCTGCCGCACCCGCCACGCCCTGTGCGGACAGCGGTTCGGTCAGGGTGTCCACCCCGTCGAGCACGAACCGGCCGACCTTCTCGGGGAACTGGGCCGCGTACACCGCGCCGAGCCGGGTTCCGTAGGAGAAACCGAGGTAGTTGAGCTTCTTGTCGCCGAGGGCCTGGCGCATCACGTCCAGGTCGCGGGAGGCGTTCACCGTGCCGATGTGCGGCAGGACGGGCCCGGAGTGCTTCGCGCACGTGGCGGCGGCCTTGCGTATCCGGTCCAACACGGCCCGCGGCTCACCGGTGACCTCCGTGTCCGTGCTGGTCACCAGCACGGACTTCTCGGTGCCGTCGCCGCAGCTGACCGGCGAGGACCTGCCCACGCCCCGGGGGTCGAAGGACACCACGTCGTAGCCGTCCGTGAGACCCATGAACTCCTCGCCCCCGTTGGCGAGTTCGCCGACTCCGGCGCCGCCGGGACCGCCGAAGTTCAGCAGCACCGAACCACGTGCCTTCCCCGTCGCCCGATAACGGGCGAGGGCCAGGTCGAGGGTGGCCCCGCGCGGTCGCGCGTAGTCGAGCGGGACGGTGACCTTCCCGCACTGGAGATCCCTGGGCGTCTCCAGGCCCTCGCACTTTCCCCACGCCACCTTCTGGCGGTAGAACCGGGACAGATCCGGCTCGGAGCCGTCCGGCGACGCCGCCGGGAGCCCCGCTCCGAGCAGCGCCAGCCCGGCCGCCGAGGTGATCACGCAGCGCCGGACCGTGGGCCGCGGCGACAGCTTGGCCAGCATCGATGCCTCCAGAGGCGCCCGTCGCGGACCGGGAAGCGGCGCCCTCGATCACGATAAACGGACCTCGCCAGGCACGCCTCCGGACGAGCGGGATCACGGGGTCTGCCCTGCCCTGCCCTGTGCCGCTCGCCCCGCATGCGGGGTTTTACCGATGGTTCGGAGTCATGACACTCACATGGCCGTCGCTGCCTGCTCCGGCGCGATGACGGTGGCCGCGCCGGCGTTCGCCGGCTCCGTGGCCGGCGGTGCCGCGCCGGGCTCGCCCGGACTGATCTCCGGCAACACCGTCCAGCTCCCGCCGCAGGTGCCGGTGAACGTGTGCGGGAACACCGTGAACGTCGTCGGGCAGCTCAATCCCGCGGCAGGCAACAGCTGCGCCGGCGAGGGCCGCGGCCCTCGACGAAGACGCCCGGCGGGCCCGGTCGGCTGCTCCGGCCCTGAGGGTTCAGCCGGCGGCGCGATGGAAGCGGCGGTGCAACGCCCGTACGTCCCCGACCAGTTCGGGCACCGGGCCGTCCACCCTCACGCCGGGTGCCACCTCCTGGACGGGAAGCGTCCGCACCGGCGGTGCCGGAACCCCCAACTCGTCCAGCCAATCAGCGAGTTGCTTCGACGAGGCCACGTACACGATGCGGCCCAGGCCCACCCAGGCGTGGGCGGCCGCGCACATCGGGCAGTGCTCGCCGGACGTGTACACGGTCGCGGCGGCCCGCTCCCCGGGTGTCAGCCGGGCCGCGGACCAGCGGGCCAGTGCGAACTCGGGGTGCCGGGTGCGGTCGCCGGAGGCCACCCGGTTGTGGTCCTCGGCGAGCACCGTGCCGTCCCCGCCGACCAGCACCGAACCGAACGGCTCGTCCCCCGCCTCCAGCGCCTCGGCCGCGAGTTCCACACAGCGGCGCAGGTGAGGCAGTTCGGCGTCCTTCACGACCATGGCGTACGGCCCCTCCGCTGACGTGATCTTCACCGTGATTCTAGGCGCGCGGACCGGGTGTCCGGCGGCGGTGCGGCCGTAAACGTCGTTGCCGCGACGGCGTGCGGATGGTGGAGTGAGCGCATGGATCACAGCGCGGTACTCGCCCTGTACGACCGGGACATGCGCGAGGGCGCGCGGCCGGACGGCCCCGGTGCCCGGATCGAGCGGACGGGGCGTGTCGTCCGCCAGGTCGCCTCGGCGCGGGGCTGGAACGGTGTGGTCTGGTCCCGCCTCGACGAGACGTCCGCCGACGCGGCGATCGCCGAGCAGATCGCCCACTTCTCCGGTCTCGGGCGCGAGTTCGAGTGGAAGCTCTACGGGCACGACGTCCCCGTCGATCTCGGACAGCGGCTCAGAGCGGCCGGGTTCACCCCCGAGCCCGAGGAGACGCTGATGATCGGCGAGGTCAACGACCTGAACTTGGACGCCGACCCGCCCGAGGGCATCCGTCTCCTGACGGTCACCGACCGGGCCGGCGTCGATCTCGTCGCGGACGTGCACGAGAAGGCGTTCGGCACCGACAGCTCCCGGCTGCGGCACCAGTTGCTCGCGCGGCTCACGGAGGACCCGGACACCGTCCTGTCCGTCGTCGCGCTGGACAGGGACACGCCGGTGAGCGCCGCCCGGATGGAACTCGTGCCGGGCACCCGCTTCGCGGGCCTGTGGGGCGGCGGCACCGTCGAGGGCTGGCGCGGCCGGGGCATCTACCGCGCGCTCGTCGCCCACCGGGCCCGCGTGGCCGTCGACCGCGGCTACCGGTACCTCCAGGTCGACGCCTCCGGCCAGAGCCGCCCGATCCTCGAACGCCTCGGCTTCCAGCCGCTGACCACGACGACGCCGTACGTGTACGTGCCGTAGCCCCGCCCGCGCCCACGTGTACGTGTACGTGTACGTCCGAGCCGGCTCCCGCGCCTCACGGCACACGAACGGCGCGCCGGCTCTCGCCGGCGCGCCGTTCACTTCGTGGGTGTGCCCTCCGCGCCTACGCCACACCTGTCAGCGGCGTGACTTCGCCCGGTCCAGCGCGATCACGCCCACTGCGGCGAGACCGATCTGGATCAGCCACTCGACCCAGTCCACGCCCTTGGTGTCGGCCACGTCGAACGCGCCGGCGATCGCCGAGCCGATCAGCGCGGCGATGATGCCGACCGCGATCGTCCACAGGATTCCGATGCGCTGGCGTCCCGGGATCACGAGCCGGCCCAGGATGCCGATGACGATGCCGATGATGATGGCGCT
This sequence comes from Streptomyces sp. NPDC003011, assembly GCF_053591515.1. Lineage (NCBI taxonomy): Bacteria > Bacillati > Actinomycetota > Actinomycetes > Kitasatosporales > Streptomycetaceae > Streptomyces > Streptomyces sp. NPDC003011. The sequence goes on along the minus strand of NZ_JBSFTY010000148.1, from coordinate 9,359 downwards.
GATGATGCCGTCGATCTCCATCTCGCCCCTCTTCGTCCGTCGTCAAGACCCCCGCATCAGCACGTATGCCCCCGGGGTCCGGGGACAGTCCGGACTTCGGGTAACCATTGGCTAAAGCAGGCCGGCGCAGCGCCCCGCAGCCCGGCCGGACGGCGGACGCGCCCTCGCGTGGCCTGCGAGCCGCAGTGCGAGGAACACAGGGGAGAGGTGGACCGCAGGTGGAGGAGTCGGTGCTCGGCGGTGGCGCGGTCAACGAGGTCGTGCGGGTCGGCGCGAGCGTGCGGCGCACGCCGCACGCACGGTCGGGCTACGTACGGGACCTGCTCGGGCTGTTCGACCGGCGGGGCTGGCCGGGCGCGCCGCGTTTCCTGGGAACGGACGAGCGGGGCCGGGACATGTTCGCCTACGTCGAGGGACGCGCGGCCCTGACCGCCGCCGAGCGCGCCGCCGCCCGCACCGACGCCACTCTCGTGCGGGTGGCCCGGCTCGTGCGCGCGTTCCACGACCTGACGCACGGCACACCGCAGGCCGGGGACCGGGACGTCGTGTGCCACAACGACCTCGCCCCGAAGAACACCGTGTACACCGTGGACGGCGACGCGTGGCGCCCGCTGGCCTTCATCGACTGGGACCTCGCCGCACCGGGGGAGCGCATCCACGACATCGCCCACGTGTGCTGGCAGTACCTGGACCTCGGGCCCGGCGTGAGCGACGTACCGCAGGCGGCCCGCCGGATGCGGCTGATCTGCGACGCCTACGGGCTCACCGGACGTGACGGTCTCGTCGAGACGATCCTGTGGTGGCAGGACCGCTGCCGGCGGGGCATCGAGGCCGCGGCGGAGCGCGGTGAGCCCGCGATGGTCGCCCTGCGCGAGGCCGGAGCCGTAGACGAGGTGCGCAGCGCCTGGGAGTGGGTCGACGGCCACCGCCGTGAACTGGGGAGCCGGCTCGCGTCACCGTGCTGACGCCGGGTGCCCGCTGGTACGGAGCACACGGACGGCCGGCCCCGCAACGCGCGCGGACCACATGGCCCAGCTCAGGCCGTACATGCGTTCGGGGGTCTGGGTGAATCCGAGGGCCAGCAGACCGATCGCGATGCCCACGATCAGGTTGTGGGTCACGAGGCTGGGCTGGCTCGTCGTGTAGTGGACCACCCAGGGGGACACGGTGCGGTGGCGGTGAGCGCCGCGTACAGCCGCCCCGAAGGATCCGCAGGCCGCCCCCGGGGAGCACCGACCCTCCCCAGGGGCGACGGGAGAGCCGGGGGGTGACTCTCCGCGGGCAGCGCTCCGGCCAGGCCGTGGCTGCGTTGTCTGCTTCCGCTCCGGGGACCGGTTCGGATGCGGTCACCCGGCATCGGATGCGAATGTCCGACCGAGAACGGCGAGAGGGCTACGCGTGCGCCATGTCGGGTTCGGCGTCCTCGTGCTCCCGCAGGCCGTGCCGCAGCCGCAACAGGCCCCGCCGGGCGTGGCTCTTGACGGTTCCCAGGGGCCAGCCGGTGCGTTCCGCGATCTGCGTCTGGCTGAGGTCCTCGTAGAACGTCAGGCGCAGCACGCGGCGTTGGGGCGCGGGCAGTCCGGCGAGTGCCTGCCCGACTGTCACACGGTCGACGGCGGCGTCGGGGTGGGCGCCGTGCGGATCGGCGAGCAGCAGGACGGATCCCGCCGTCGCGACGAGATCCCTGCGACGGGACCGTGCGGCCAGCGCGTCGGCGACCTTGCGCCTGGTGATGCCCGCGATCCACCCCGCCGGCGTGCCGCGTTCGGGCCGGTAGCCCTCGCGTCCGCGCCACACGCCGAGGAACACCTGCTGGGTGACGTCCTCGGCCTCACCGACGTCACCCAGGGAACGCCGCGCGAGAGTCTGCACCATCGGCGCCCACCGGCGGTACAGGGCTTCGAGGCAGGCTTCGTCGCCCGAGGTCAGTCCGCGGGCCAACTCCTCGTCGGTGAACGACTCCGCGGTCCGTTGCGCGCTCATGACGACGACTCCTCAGGTCGGGTCCGGCCATCGTCCGAGCCGTGGGACCGAGTCCTCAACTCGCGTCGTTTGTGCGTCGTATAGTCGCCGCATGAGCGAGTCCGAGGCGGAGCGGGAACCGGACGTGGGTCTCACCACCGGGGCGCTCGCCCGCAGACTCGGGGTCTCCCCGACCACGCTCCGCTCATGGGACCGCAGATACGGCATCGGCCCGGCGGTCCGCGTCGAGGGCAGCCACCGCCGGTGGACGCCGCGGGACGTCCTGCTGCTGGAGACGATGTGCCGGCTCACGTCGTCGGGGGTGCCGCCGGCCGAGGCGGCCCGTGCCGCCAGGGAGAGCGTGGCCGGCTCTCCCGTCGCCCCCGCCCCGTCCGCGCGGGCCGGCGCCCCGGAGGCGGCCGGTGACTCCCGGGCCGCGGGCGCCCTCCCGCTGGGGGACGTACGCCAGGAGTGCCGTGGGCTGGCCCGCGCCGCGGTACGGCTGGACGCCCCGGCGGTCGAGGAACAGTTGGCCTCCGCGGTCGAGCAGCACGGTCTCACGGCGGCCTGGCAGGAGGTGATGGTGCCGACCCTGCACGCGGTGGGGCGCAAGTGGGCTTCGTCCGGCGACCGGTACGTGGAGGTGGAACACCTGCTGTCCTGGTACGTGTCCACGACTCTGCGCCGGGTCACCCGGCCCCTGGACGCCGACGCCCTCGCGGCCGCCGCCGGCCCCGTGGTGCTGGCCTGTGTGCCGGGCGAGCAGCACACCCTGCCGGTCGAGGCGCTCAACGCCGGACTGAGCGAACTGCGGCTGCCCGTCAGGATGTTCGGCGCCGCCGTGCCCGCCGAGGCGCTGACGGCGGCGGTCCGGCGCCTGGGCCCGGCGGCCGTGGTCCTGTGGGCGCAGGCACGCTCCATGGCCAGCGTGCCGCTCGCCCGGCACCTCGCCGGGACCCGCTGGGGGATGAAGGGGGCACGCCGGCAGCCCGTGGTGCTGTTGGCCGGGCCCGGCTGGGCCGGCCGTTCCGTGCCCGGGATGCCGAGGCCGGCGAGCCTCAGGGAGGCGCTCGACACGGTGGCGGGCGTGTACGGCACCGCCGGGTAGGCACCACCGGTAGGCGCCATCGGTAGGCACCACCAGGTAGGGGCCACCGGGCAGCGCGCGCCGGGCCGGGGTCGCCGTACGCAGGTCACCGAAGGGTTCTACCGAAGGGTTCTCAGGCGCGTTCGCGGGCCCGCTTGAAGCGGGCGAGGCCTTCGGAGAGGCCGACGATCGGGTCCGGATAGTCGATCGCCGCCCGTTGCGGACCCGGGAGTTTCCATGGCTCGTGCACCGACGGGCCGCCGAGGCCCGCGAGTTCGGGCACCCAGCGCCGCACGTACGCCCCGTCGGGGTCGCGACGTCTGGCCTGCGTGAGGGGGTTGAGGACCCGGTTGGGGCGGGTGTCCGTGCCGGTCCCGGCCACCCACTGCCAGTTGAGCTGGTTGTTGGCCACGTCACCGTCGACCAGCAGGTCGAGGAAGTGCCGGGCGCCGACGCGCCAGTCGACGTAGAGCGTCTTGGCGAGGAAGGAGGCGGTCAGCAGGCGGGCCCGGTTGTGCATCCAGCCCTCGTGGCGCAGCTGGCGCATTCCCGCGTCGATCACCGGATAGCCGGTCCGGCCCTGCCGCCAGGCCTCGATGTCCTCGCGGGCCGTGCGCTCGGTGCGCCAGCGGTCGTGCCTGGTGCGGTAGTCGGCGGTGGCCGCGCGCGGCCGGGCCGCGAGGACCTGCCGGTGGAAGTCCCGCCAGGCCAGCTGTCGTACGAAGGCCTCGGCGCCGGAGCCGCCCGCCGCGCGCGCCCGGTGGACCAGCTCGACGGCGGACAGGGAGCCGAAGTGCAGGTACGGCGACAGGCGTGAGGTGGCGTCACCGCCGAGGTCGTCGTGCCCGTCCTCGTACGTGTCGGCCGGCTCCCGCAGCCAGGCCGACAGGCGTCTGCGGCCCTCCGGTTCACCGCCCCGGGCCAGGCCCCGCGACACCCCCGGCACGGCGGCGCGGGACGGCAGCGGCTCCGAGGCGATGCCGTCCGGCACGCGTACCGCACGGGGTGCGGCGAGGGTGTCGCGCAGGCGCTGGACGGACCACTGGCGGAAGTACGGGGTGAACACGGCGAAATGGTCGGAGGACGCCGGGGTGACCGCCCCCGGAGCGACGGCCGTGGTCACCGTGTCGTGGACGTGCAGCCGCCGCCCCTCCCCCTCCAGGGCGCGACGCAGGCGCTCCTCGCGCCGGCGCGCGTACCCGCTGACGTCGGCCGCCAGGTGGACCTCGTCGGCGTCCGCCTCGGCCGCCACCCTGCACACCTGCTCCACGACGTCTCCAGTCCGGAGCACGAGCCGGCCGCCCCGCTGACGCAGCCCCGTGTCGAGGTCCCGCAGGCAGTCGGCCAGGAAGGCCAGCCGGTTGGCGGCGGCGAAGCCGGCCCGGTCCACGCCCGTGTCGCGCACGAACAGCGGCACCACCCGGCGGGCCCCGTCACCGGCCGCCCGCAGCGGAGGGTGGTCGTGCAGCCGCAGGTCGGCGGTGAACAGGACGACCGAGACGTTCATGACGTGCGCTCCGGTGACGAGGAGGAGGTGACGGTGGTCTGCTTCCGGGCCGCGTGCCCCGGCGGATGCGGTGGTCAGCGGCCGGATGCCCGTTCATCCGGGGGAGTGAGCGGTGTCCGGGCGGCGGCCTTCGCGATGTTGCGGGCCATGCCGCCGAACACCACGGCGTGGAAGGGCGAGACGCTCCACCAGTACGCGTGGCCCAGCAACCCGTGCGGATGGAACAGGGCCCGCTGGCGGTAGCGGGTGCGGCCCCGGCTGTCGGGCTCGACGGACATCTCCAGCCACGCCAGGCCCGGCAGCCGCATCTCCGCACGCAGCCGCAGCAGCCGCCCCGGCTCGATCTCCTCGACGCGCCAGAAGTCCAGCGAGTCACCCGCCCGCAGGCGTGCCGCGTCCCGGCGCCCCCGGCGCAGACCGACCCCGCCCGCCAGCCGGTCCAGCCATCCCCGCACCGCCCAGGCGAGCGGGAAGGAGTACCAGCCGTTGTCCCCGCCGATCCCCTCGATCACCCGCCACAGGGCGTCCGGGGAGGCGTCCACGGTCAGCTCGCGGCGGTCCGTGTACAGGCTGCCGCCGGCCCAGTCCGGGTCCGTGGGCAGCGGGTCGCTCGGCGCTCCGGGGACCGAGGCGGATGACCAGCGGGTGGCGACCTGAGCGTCCTGGACGCGCCGCAGCGCCAGCCGCACGGCCTCGTCGAAGCCGAGGGGATGCCCGGGCGGGAAGGGCACGTACCGCTCGATGTCGTGTTCGTGGCACACCACTTCGTGCCGCAGCGACTCGGTGAGCGGCCGGGCGATGCCCCGGGGCACGGGGGTCACCAGTCCCACCCAGTGGCTGGAGAGGCCGGGGGTGAGGACCGGCACGGGGACGATCAGGCGACGCGGGAGCCCGGCGATCACGGCGTATCTGGTCATCATGTCCCGGTAGGTCAGCACGTCCGGCCCGCCGATGTCGAAGGTCCGGTTCACCTCGCTCGGCATGCGGGCGCTGCCGGCCAGCGCGCGCAGCACGTCCCGGACCGCGACCGGCTGGATCCGGGTGCGCACCCACCTCGGGGTCACCATGACCGGCAGCCGTTCGGTGAGGTGGCGGAGCATCTCGAAGGACGCCGAGCCCGAGCCGATGACGACCGCGGCCCGCAGCACGGTCGTCGGGACGCCCGACGCCAGCAGGATGCGGCCCACCTCGGCGCGCGAGCGCAGATGCGGCGACAGCTCCCGTTCGGGCACGCCCGCGGGGGCGAGACCGCCGAGGTAGACGATCCGGCGCACCCCGGCCGCGCGGGCCTGCTCGCCGAAGATCCGGGCCGCCGCGCGGTCGGTCTCCTCGAAGCCGCTTCCCGTGCCGAGGGCGTGCACCAGGTAGTAGGCGACGTCGACGTCCCGCAGGGCCGCCGCGACCGAGGCGGCGTCAGTGACGTCGCCGCCCACCACCTCCACCTCGCCCGCCCACGGGTGATCCCGCAGGGCGCCGGGGGAACGGGCCAGACAGCGCACCCGGTGCCCCTCGGCGAGCAGTTCCGGAACGAGCCGGCCGCCGACGTAGCCCGTGGCGCCGGTCACCAGGCACCGCAGCCCTGCTCCTGAGTCGTCCGTGTCCATCGGGCCTCGCTCCCCACACGTGTCGGTGCCTGTCGATGATCTCTTCCAAGCGGCGGGTCCGTCCGGATGCGGGCCCTTCTATAGGCTGATCGCGTGGGCACAGCAGACGAACGGGCGCGGCAGACGGGTGAGCGGGCGCCCGCCGAGGCGGCGGAGGCGGAGGCGGAGGCGGCGGAGGCGGAGGCGGAGGCGGCGGTGACGACCGATCTGCAGTCCTTCGCGGTCCAGCTGCGGCGGATGAACGGTGAGATCAACCGGCTGGTCCATGGTTTCGCGGGCGACCACGGACTGCACGCCACGGACGTCCAGGCACTCGCCGCGATCCTGGACGCCACCGAACCGATGACGCCGGGGCGGCTGCGCGGGCATCTCGGACTCACCTCGGGGGCCGTCACGGCCTGCATCGACCGGCTCGAACGCGCCGGCCACATCCGCCGGGTCCGGGAGAGCGCCGACCGCAGGGTGGTCCACCTGTACTACGCGGCCGACGCCAGATCGGCCGCCCGCAGCCACTTCCGTCCGCTGGCGCACGCGACGGACTCCGCCCGCTCCCGCTTCACCGAGGCCGAACTGGCGGTGGCGCTGCGCTTCCTCGCCGCGATGAACGACGAGCTGTCCCGGCTGAGGTCGCCGCAGACCTGACAGACCGGGGTGTGCGGTGCATCCGCCGCCCGGGTGACCGGGGAAGAACGGGAGGCATTACGATCAGCCCTCAGATATCTCAATCATTGAGATTGTTTTTCATCGAGATACTTCCCTGTCGCGTGAAGCTGGAGAACGATGTCCCTCGCCCCTCGACGATCCCGCCTGATCGTCCCCGTCCTGCTGCTGCTCGTCTGGCTCGTCGCGGGCGGCGCCCTCGGCCCGTACGCGGGCAAGCTCGGCGAGGTCGCGACCGACGACCAGGCCGCCTTCCTGCCGCGCAGCGCCGAGTCCACCGAGGTGATCGCCGAACAGCGCGCCTTCCGGCAGGAGGAGACCCTGCCGGCGATCGTCGTCTGGACCGCCGACAGTGACGGCGGTGCGACGGCCCGGCGGGAAGCGGCCGGCCGGGCGCTCGCCTCGCTCGCCGGGGCCCCGGGCGTGGTCGGTTCTCCGTCGCCCGCCGTCCCGTCCGACGACGACAGAGCCCTCCAGGGCGTGGTGCAGCTCCGCCCGGACCTCGGCGACGGACTGCCGGACGCCCTCCAACGGATCCGGAGCGCCGCCGAGAAGGTCCCGCAGACCACCGTCCACGTGGCCGGCCCGGCCGCGAGCCAGGCCGACCTGTCCGACGCGTTCGCGGGCATCGACGGACTGCTGCTGGCCGTGGCGCTGGTCACCGTCCTGGTGATCCTGCTGCTGGTCTACCGCAGCGCGCTGCTGCCCCTGGTGATCATCCTCGGCGCGGTCTTCGCGCTGGGCGTGGCCTGCGCCCTGGTCTACGTCCTGGCCGACCACGACGTCGTACGGGTCGACGGCCAGGTCCAGGGCATCCTCTCCATCCTGGTGATCGGCGCGGCCACCGACTACGCCCTGCTGCTCACCGCCCGCTACCGCGAGGAACTGGCCCGGCGTGCCGACCGGTTCCAGGCCGTGCGGACCGCCCTCAGGCAGTCCTGGGGCGCGATCGTCGCCAGTGCGGCGACCGTCGCCCTCGGCCTGCTCGCCCTCCTGCTCAGCGACCTGACGAACAACCGGGCGCTCGGCCCGGTCGGAGCGATCGGCATCGCCTGCGCGGTGCTCACCTCCCTCACCTTCCTGCCCGCGGTGCTCGTCCTGCTCGGCCCCGCCGCCTACTGGCCCGCGAGGCCCCGGACCGTCGACGGCGGCGCCGGCTCCACCGTGTGGCGCCGCGTCGCCGGCCTGGTCGACCGGGCCCCGCGCAAGGTCTGGGCGACCGCCCTCGCCGCCCTCCTGGCGTGCGCCGCCTTCGCCCCCACCCTGGCGTCGAAGGGCGTCCCGCTCGACGAGACCTTCGTCAACGACGCCCCCTCCGTCGCGGCCCAGCGGACGCTGGCCCGGCACTTCCCGGGCGGCTCGGGCAACCCCGCCGTGGTCGTGGCGAACGCGGGCAGCGCGGACCGGGTGGTGTCGGCGGCCCGGGACACCGAGGGGGTCGCCGCGGCGGCGGGCGTGACGAAGTCCGGCCGCCCCGGCGGTGATCCGCTGGTGGTGGACGGACGGGTGCGGATCGACGTCACCCTCGCCGCAGCCGCCGACAGTGACGCGGCCAAGGACGCGGTGGCCCGGTTGCGCACCGTCCTGCACGACGTGCCCGGCGCCGACGCGCGGGTCGGCGGCTACACGGCCCAGCAGTACGACACGCTGCGCACGGCCGAGCGGGACCGCACCCTGATCGTCCCGGTGGTGCTCGCCGTCATCTTCCTCATCCTGACCGTGCTGCTGCGCTCCCTGCTGATGCCCGCGCTGCTGGTGATCACCGTGGCGCTCAACTTCGTCGCCACGCTGGGGGTTTCCTCCCTCGTCTTCCGGCATGTGTTCGGCTTCACCGGCACCGACCCGTCCGTGCCGCTGTACGGCTTCGTCTTCCTGGTGGCGCTGGGCGTCGACTACAACATCTTCCTGATGTCCCGGGTCCGTGAGGAGTCCCTGAGGCACGGCGTCCGGCAGGGTGTGCTGCGTGGCCTGGTCAGCACGGGAGGGGTGATCACCTCGGCCGGAGTGGTGCTCGCCGCCACGTTCGCCGCGCTCGGTGTGATCCCGCTGGCGTTCCTGGTCCAGATCGCGTTCATCGTCGCCTTCGGCGTGCTGCTCGACACGCTCGTGGTCCGTTCGCTGCTGGTGCCGGCGCTGGTCCGGGACATCGGACCGACGGCGTGGTGGCCGGCCCGGCCCGGCGTGCGGACGCCGCCGAAGGCACCGTGACGGGAGGACGGATTCCCTTTTTGAAAGGGGACACATGTCCGACGGGCTCGTGGGCAACCGGATTGTACGAGAGATGCGGTTCGCAGTCGAAAGTTCTCAGTGGAGGTGTCTGCCGTCATGAGCGCCAAGGTGTTGGAGCGGTTTCCTGCGGGAGCTCCTCGCGGATCGTGGCCGGCGGAGGAGTTCGCGGCCGCGCGTCGCGCCGAGGGTGAGCCCGCGAGGGTCGTCATGGATCTGAAGTCGGACGCGTTCCTCGTGGTGGTCCCGGACTCCGACGAGGACTGACCGCCGTCCCGCGTCACCGTCACGGCCCGCCCCGGACGGTGACGCG